>JAJZZT010000389.1 GCA_021797415.1 Bacillota bacterium | reverse complement strand
CCAGATTGCCGAAAACCAGCAGATCGTATCCATGCTTGCCGACGGTATTCTTGCATCCATTGAGCACCACTTCGAAAAAAGGGTGCTCAAGACCCGAATTTACCGCGTCCTGGAAAAAAACCCCGATCAACCAGGAGCGGCTCATGGCCAATCCGCGCGCCATCGCCGACGGCCGATACCCCACCTCCTTGGTGATGCGCAGAATTTTTGCCCGCGTTTTGGCGCCCACATCCGGATAGCCGTTCAGGACTTTGGACACCGTTGTGATCGACACGCCCGCCAGACGCGCCACGTCGTGTATCGTCGGCATTTTCAAACCTCCGCGCTTCCCGATGCCCACAGCATATCACATCTGCAAACCGGGCGAATCCTCTGTCAATCAGGTTTTTCCAGACAATTTCCATCACTTGCTAACGATCGGAGTGAAGCGCACCACGGTCAGTGAATACGGCCCAACCGTCAGTGTGGGCTGCGATCCGCGAAGGACCACGCGGCGCTCGCCGATCGTGCGGCTGCCCACACCGTATGTGTACACAACGGCCGATTCCGCGCTCTGGTAGCCCGCCAATTGAAGATGCGCCGTCACACTGTGTCCGGCATGCTCATTCACAAACAAAACGGAGAGTGCGCCGCCTGACTGTCGCACCGCGTGCACCGCAAACAGCGAATCACTCGATGCGGCCGCGACCATCCGGTCTCCCGGCTCCGCCAGCCGGTGCAGCATCAGCAGACCATAATACGGTGGAAACGGTGTATTTCGCGGAGGTTCACTGACGCCGGCGTTCGATTCGCCGGAAGACAGGACGCCGTAGTCGCCGTACGGCGCATTCCCGTACAGCGCCGGGCTGTTATTGTTGCCCGTCTCGATGCTGTTGTGCAAATCCCACCAGTCCACGTTGGCCGCGCCGTTTTGCAGCCATGTCATGTAGTCGTTGGCCAGAAACAGCGCATTGACCAGGCTGACCGACTGTTTGCCCGGATTGGATGAGACCGAGTTGGTCTCATCGACGAACACCTGAATATTTTTCGCCTCTTTCCCCGCGTACTCGGCGAGATAGCGATGCAGCCGCGCCATGTAGCCCGGAATGGAGGATGGCGTCGACAGCAGTCCGGCGTCGCTCTCCTGTCCGGGATTTTGCGGATACCAGTGCAGCACGACGAAGTTGATGTCCTTGGCCACGATGGGCAGGAGCGTACGGTCCCAGTAGGGCGCGATTCCGCTTGGCCAGAAACCTGGGACGGTCAGCACGACGCCGATCTGGATATGCGGATCGACGGCGCGCATGGCCTTGATGTACTGGAGCGCATTCACGCCATAGCCGTGCGGACCCTTGTGCGTATGCAGGTTCTGCTCCCAGGACACATGCTGGTATTCGCCGTCGCCATAGACCTCGTTGCCGATCTCCCAGTACCGGATCCCGTACTTCTTGGTCACGTTCGCGTACTTCACCCACGCCGCCGCTTCCTGCGGCGTTCCCGTCCCGTAGTTGACCGTGAGCAGCGGCTGCGCCCCAACCTGTTTGGCCAGTTGGACAAATTGGTCGAAAGAAGGCTTCACCGTACTCCAGTTAAACGTGTCCGAGAACGAACCGCCCGGCCAACGCAGCACCTTCATGCCCAAAGTCCGCAGTTTTTCGGGAATCCCCGCGTTTAACAGGTTCGCATCCCAGACGGCCGTATTGATGCCAAACGCCGTCGGCGGAATCACGCCGAGCGAATGACCAGGGTACACGGTGACGGCAACCGACAGCGGCCGCAGCGCAGCCGTCCGCGTCGCATGTGCGCTCTGAGGCGCACGGCTTGCGGCGGGCGCGGTGGCCGCCGCGGTCGGCGTCGCGCCGTAGGCGGCGGCCACCGCACACATGCCGGCGGCGGTAACGGCGGATGCGGTCCACATCCCGATTTTGCGCAATGACATTCCCATGATCGAGTTCCCCCTTACAAATTCTGGCCGACTGCTGAAGACTCCTGGGAGGCATGTGATAAAGTCCGCTGGCAACTGAACTTTATCGTCAGTCGATTACGCCGGTGTACGCATCCTGCAACAATGCCGCCAGGATCACCACGGGCGCATTGTAGTCGATGGCGTTTTCATTGGAGGCGTACGCTGCATGGCTATCGATATAACTGAGCGGCCCCGGCCGCCTTGGCGTCACGTTGTCCTGCTGGAATGCCTGCTGATTCGGTCCACCGACAACAAGGCCGGGAACAAGAATTCCCGCGGCCACGGCATACCGGTTGTGCGGATAGCGCGCCGACCGTTCCCCCATGCCGGTTATATACGATTGCGCCAGGGGATTGGCGCCGATTACCCAGTCAAGCTGCCGCTGTGCGGCGTGAAGATAACGCCGGTCGCCGTCCAGCCGGTACGCCGCCAGCAGATTGACACCGTACGCCGCTACAGATTTTGCTGATCCCCAAACGTACTGCTCGGGCAGGAGAGCGCAGAAGTAGGGGTCCTGTTCCACGCGCCGCACAAGCTGTCCGGCTCCCTGCAACAATAGCCTGCGCGCGCCCTGCTGGATTCCCCACGCAAGATCCGGCGCTCCCGCGAGAACGAGCGCCGCCATCAGGGACACGTCGTTCCAGTTGGGTGTCTGGTTGCCCGGACTTGCCGTGACAACCTCGTCGTAATGCACCTCCACATAATGACGGAATTGCGCTTCGCCCGTGGTCAAAAACAATTCAACAGCGGCCCACAACCGCTCATCCTGATCGCTTTGCGAACGATACTCCCCTGTCCCGTCATTCGGCGGATCAAGGAACGGTTTTGCGCGAAGCAGATAATCCCACGCCAGCAGTGCGGCGCGCAGGCAGAGACCGGCAAACTCCCCGTCGTATGCGCGGTATACGCGCGCGGCGCGCGCCATGGCTGCAGCAAAAATGGCTGTGTCCGGCGTGGCGGGATCGTACAGCAACTGAGTTTCCCGGTCATCTTCCGGCAGGACCATACCGCAGAAGGCAGGCGTGTTCACCTTGTGATAAACGGCGCCGTCCGCCCGCTGCATCTTTCGCAACCATCGCAGCTCGTAGGCCACCTCCGTCAAGATGTCCGGCACCCTGTCCATATGATCGGGCAAATCCAGATTGATTCCCTCCATCACCCGCGGCGCCCACTCCGCCATCAGCAGCAACTGACCCGCCGCAACGGCGGCCGTCTGTGTGTATCGGCCATAGTCCCCGGCATCGTGCCAGCCGCCCGCCAGTTCGAGCATGACCGACGGATCGGCCCGCAATTGAACAGGGGCAGTGTGGCACGCACCGTGACGTATTCCAGTCCGCACATCATTAAGTGCCAACCCGCAACGCTGCAGGGTGTAGGATCGCATGGCGCGTTCAAGGATTTCACGGCACGTATTGCTGTCCACGCGGAATTTCACGCTTTTTCTGCCGTCGGGAACCTGGATGTAATACTCGCCGGGGCGGCGTACGGCACTGAAAGATAGGCGGGATACCTCTCCCGCAAGAAAAGAATCCGGAACCGCTGTTTGTGCTCCCGCCTTGTACACGACTGCGTCCGTCCGCGCGTCAAGTACCGTGAATTCGTTCACTTCTCCCACGACAAAAGCCATCTTGTCCGCTTCCGGCACGTACCCCCACTGATTCACCGCAATGATA
>JAJZZT010000257.1 GCA_021797415.1 Bacillota bacterium | reverse complement strand
GGGCGGTCGCAGCGCAGACCATGAAGCAGGTGCGGGAGCGCATGGGACTCGGCGGCGCGCACGCCTGACGGCCTTTCAGGGAAGCGGCGGACTTTACGCAATCTCCGCCTTGACGGCCGCTGACGGCCGTCAGCGGCCGTCAGCGACCGTTAGCGGCCGTCAGCGACCGTTACTCCCGCTTTTCCCCGTCACTCCCTCTCGTCCCCATCCGAATCCGATGAGTCATCAGGCCGACCGCCGGTCGTTTCATCCCTCTCATCATCCGCACCAAGACCGCGCGCACCAGTTTCGCCGCCGGGCGCCGGCGGTTCGCCTTCCGGACTTTCGCCCGAGCGTTCCGCTCGTTCAAGCACTCCGCCCGGCGCCGGCGCGGAAGTCTTCCCGTCCGCCGCATTCCCTTCGCGCCACCAGGCCTCCGCCTTCTGCTTGCGCCGGTACGCGACACCGGACAGCGTGATGCTGATCTCATAGAGGAGGATCATGGGGATCGTCACGCTGAGATGCGAGATCAATTCCGGCGGACTGATGAGCGTCCCCAGGACGACGCATCCGAAATAGGCGTAGCGCCGCCATTTGCGCAGCAATTGCGGGGAAATGACGCCAAGCCGCGTCAAAAACACGACAAACACAGGCATCTCGAAGAGCAGGCCGAACGGCAGGACAATATTGACCAAAAAACCAAAGTATTCGTTCGCCGTCACCATGGGACGGATCTGATTGGCGTAAGCAAGCTGGATAAGAAAGCGATAGATGCGCGGAAAGATAATGAAATAGGAAAACAATACACCGAGCACAAACATGATGCTGACGGGCGCAATCATCCGCAGGGCGTAACGGCGCTCGCGCGGCAGCAGACCCGGACTCATGAAGCGCCACAGTTGCCACAGCGCGAACGGAGTGGTCACGATAAAGGCGGCCGAACCGCCCAGCATGAAGTAGACCTGCACCACATCGCCCGGCCCGAGTATGGTCAACCGGACACCCGGCAGCAACAACAGGTGATAAATGCGCCCGACCAGCGCAATGCAAGCGACAAGAGCGGCCAAAAACGTCACGAGAACAACAATAATGCGCCTTCGCAGTTCTTCAAGGTGAGGAATGAAATCCCGGTAACGCACTGCCTGCCTCCCCTGGCGAGACACTCATAGAGCCTGTTCAAAAAGTGGGCACGCAAGACCCACGCAGTGCAAGGAAGCAGTCAGAAATGCGGACCTAGGGGACTGGGATAAAGTCCTCTTTGCAGGCGCAATGGTTCCACATTTAGTGTCCGAGGCTCTAATCGGACACTAAATGTACTGTAACACGCCTGCCGGAATTGGGTTTATCCCATGTCCCCGAGCGTACGTTTTCGGGTACGTGAGGGAGCATTTCTGGCGATGACGCGGCAATGCGCCGGAGAGTTCTGCCCACTTTTTGAACAACCTCTCATAGGGCGTGTCCGAAGCTCACGGCGCATCGCGTCACCTCTTCCTCGCGATCACTGTTCATCCTTTCTGACAGCGGGCGAAGGCGGCGCATCGGACGACGTGACGTCGCGCGTCGCATCCTTGAATTCCTTCAAGCCCCGGCCAAACGCCCGTCCGACCTCCGGCAGTTTGCTCGGCCCGAACACGAGAAGCACCGCCACGAGGATCAGGATCAGTCCCGATATTCCGATATTGCCCAGCATGGTCAATCCCTCCGATCTTGAAAATGTCTTCTGCTAGCCGCCAGTATCCCTTTGCTCCTGCTCGGACACCGCTATCGCTAAACTCGCGACGAACAAAGGGATACTGGCGACCCAGCAAAACCTTGTCCATAGCGCGGAACTCGCGACGAGCAAAGGGGATGACGACGCCCCAGCACATTTTCATCCTGCCCACGGTGCGCGCGCACGCCATGTGGGTCTATCTTGAGCTTGCTCCGCCGACCGGTTACGACTGGCCGGTGTTACGGCTCGGCCCGCTCCTCATCGCCCGCCTTCGCGTTCGCTCTCAGGTGATAGACCAGCACCTGCAACTCCGTGGTCATATCGATCTGGTGCACTCGCACGGCGGACGGTACATTCAGCATGCGCGGGGCAAAATTCAGGATGCCCTTGACACCGGCTTGCACCACCGCGTCGGCGGACTCCTGCGCATGCATTGCCGGAACGGTCAGGATGGCGATCTCCACGCCTTCTCTGGCCACATAACCGGCCAACTGATCCATGCCGTAAACGGGTACCGCATCGACATGCGCGCCGATCTTTGCCGGATCCACATCAAACGCGGCCACGATATTCATCCGTTCATGACGGTAAAAGCTGTAGCGGCACAGCGCCGTTCCAAGGTTCCCCACGCCGATCAGCACGACTCGCACAGATTCATCCTGTCCGAGAACGCCCTGCAAAATCCGGACCAAAAACGGAACGCTGTATCCGTATCCTTTTTTACCCAATTCACCGAGATAGGAAAAGTCTCTCCGTATCGTGGCGGAATCAATGCGCAATGAATCGCCCACTTCCGCCGAGGAGACGCGCTGCCTACCCAGTGCGAGAAGGGTGCGCAAATGACGATAATAGACGGGAAGCCGACGGGCGGTCGCCTCCGGGAGCCGTTCGACGCTCATGCCTCAACCCCCGATCCATGGCCAGCACAGGGATGATATCCATCCTGTTCCCACAACATCCGGCCATCCCCGGGATTCGCAATCACCGGAACCGCCGTAAGCAGCAGAACCGATCACAGATCCCAACCTCATGATACACCGCAACGAGAATGCCGTAAAGCGCTCTCAACCGTTGTTCCCCATCAACCCGCCATGCCCCAGTTCCGCTATATCGTCGGCCGTCAGGCGATGGCCGGCGGCGATGCGCGGTAACAGCCAGTCAAACGCCGTCACGCTGTCATAAATCACACACCCAGGCAATCCCATGAGTGTCGCTTCCCCGGCATAGGCCAGCATGGTCATCGATCCGGGCAGCACCGGCATCCCTTGGGCGACCACCCGGTCGGCCACCTGGCGGATCGCTCCCGGACTGCGGTCATCCGGATCGACCGACATGCCCCCTGTCACCAGCACGAGATCGGCGCCGGCGGCAAGCCAGGAACGGATTGCCGCGACAATGTCGTCCAATTCGTCACCCACGATCGATTGGCCGAGCCACTGCAGCCCGTACGGCTGAAGTTTATCGCGCAAAACAGGTCCAAAGCGGTCTTCAATCAGCCCGGAGAACACCTCGCTCCCCGTGGTGACCACACCGACCTTCAGGCGAAGAAAGGGGAGAACGCGCAGCAGCGGAGAGCCCTTTATAATATCGGAAAATTGATCCAGTTTCCGCTGATCGACAAGCAACGGCAGGGCGCGCAAGCCCGCCACCGTCTCGCCCGCCGTCACGGCCACTGCGGAACGTTTCGTGACAATCGCCAGTTCACCGATGCGGTTCACACTTTTTAGTCTGTCTGCGTCGATGGTCAACAATCCGTTCCAGGCCGCTTTCAACGTGACCTTCCCCTCATGCGGCCCGACCGGCGCAAGGCTGGGATCCGCCAAGAGACGCGCCATGGCCTGCGCCGCATCGTCTTCGTGCACCTCACCTTCTTCCGGAATTAAAGCATAAATATGCCGCTTCCCGATCGAAAGCAGTGCGGGAATGTCTTC
>JAJZZT010000268.1 GCA_021797415.1 Bacillota bacterium | reverse complement strand
GCTCGGCGAAGGAGCCAGTGCCAGGAATGAGTGTACAGCGTACCTGTACCTGGAGTTTATCGATCCGTCGGCGAACAAGTACCTGACCGTCGGCATCGGCCTCAAGGCGAAGCACGGGGCGCAGCAGGTCGGATTCTGGGGCTTTTCCATCACGGACCAGCGCCGCATCGGCCACGACTTTTTCTTGTATGATCGGGATCTGTGGGACTCGCCGGACCAGAAAGTGCCGCTTGACCGTGCGGGTCTGGAGGCGGCGATCGACAGTGGAGGCAAGGTGGTGCGCGAGCAGGGCGAGTATCGGAATATGGTCAACCAGCTCCTGTTTGGCTTCGAAGATCCGGAGGCTTACAAAGAGTTCCTCAATCTGTTGATCCAGTTGCGGTCGCCGAAGCTGTCCAAAGACCATAAACCGTCTGTCATCTATGAGATTCTTAACGATGCGATGCCCGCCTTGAGCGACGAAGATCTCCGCCCGCTGTCGGAGGTGCTGGAGGATCTGGATGAAATCAGCGACAGGCTGGAGGAACTGGCGCAACACCGCGCGGATCTGGAGTCGCTTGCCGGCATTTACGACCAGTATAACCGAATGCGGCTGTACCTGCTCTCGTCGCAGGTTGTTCAGCATTATGCGGATGTCCAGGAGCGCGACAGGGAGACCAGAGCGCAGCGGACCGCACACGATGAATTGCAGCGACGGATCGACAGGATCGGAACGCGCATATTGCAGGTGCGGCAAGCGGTTCTGGAGGCGGAGGCGAAGATCGACGCCATTGACCGTTCCAAGGCGATGGAGATGCAGCGCGACTTCGAGAATGCGAGTGTGCGGCTGGAAGAAGTAAAGCGGGAGATCCGTGGCATTGTCGGACGCAAGGAGGAGCACATTCGCGAATTGGGCGCGAAGCGGGAGCGGCTCGCGCAGGCGGAGGCGGAGCACAAACAGCACGAAGTGGAGGCCGGGGGATATCGGACGAAGCTGGACGGGCTGGCTGTTGGTGCGGAATTGGCCGATCACACGGTCTATACCGAGCTTTGGAAGGATCCGGAGGCGCGTCTGGCGCCGCGCACCTGGGAGTCGTTGCAGCAGGACATCAAGCGGCAGGAGGGCGCGCTGAAGCAGGCTCGGGAACTGGGGTTGCGAGAGCGTCGGCAGAAGGAGCGGGCCGACGCGGCCGAGAAGGTCGTGAGCGATGCGCGCGAGGCGCGGGATCAGAAGGATCGGCGGCACAAGGAGCGACAGCGTGAGTTGGAGGATGTGCTCACCGTCCAGGAGAATGCGGTTTTGGCCTGGCGCGACAGTCTCCGTGAACTGCCTGTGGAGGACGCGCAGTGGCGTGAGTCGCTTCGCCGTCTGCAACGGTATCCGGAGGCAGCGTACGCGGACGTGGTCAGTCCGATACGAGACGCGCTGTCCGCGGCCAACAGCGCCGTCGAGAGCCGGCGGGCGGAGGCGCGGCAACAGAAGCGGATGTTGGAAGAGGAGCGCGCGGCGCGCGGGCGGGAACTGGCGGAATGGCAGAATCAGCGGGAGCCGGAGCCGTCGAGATCAAGAGCGAGAGCAGAGACCCGCAAACGTCGGCTGGAGCAAGCCGCCGGAAAGACGGCCGGAGGTCCGCTGTACACACTCTGCGAGTTTCATCCCTGGGTGGACGAGCCGACGCAAGCCGCGATTGAAACGGCGCTGCACCAGGCGGGTGTTCTGGATGCGTGGGTCGGCATGGATGGATGGAATCCCGACAGTGCGGGGGGCGATGAACCGTCCGGCGATGAGGAGGCCTGGATCCGCCCCAGTCCGCTCCTGTTTGGCGAGACACTTGCCGAGTATCTGAAGCCCGCACCGTCGAAGGAGAGTGGATTGACGCCGGTGCAAGTGGATGATGTGCTGCGCACCATAGTGATGACCGACTGGACTGCGGATGACGCAACCACCGTCGCCGCCGATGCGCGGATGCGGGTGACGGTCGGTGGGCGCTTTCAACTGGGCCCGCTTGCCGGCATGTCGGCGGTCAAGCCGCAGGCGGAGTGGATTGGCGTGGAGGCGCGGCGACGGACGCGACTTGCACAAATGGAGCGGTTGCAAGCGGAGATTGCGGACCTTGAGGCGCAAATGGCAGAACTGGCGGCGGTGCTCGGACGGCTTGATGAGCAACAGCGTCAGATGGCGGCGGAGTTTGCGGCGTTTCCGGAGGAGAAGCCGCTGCGCGCGGCGAGTGACGCGTTGCACAACGCCCGGCTGGATCTGCAGAATGCGCTCGGGACGGAGGAACGCGCCACGGAGTCGTTCAAGGAGGCGCTGCGGCAATGGCGGGAGCTGCAGCGGCAGTTTTTGGATTCTGTCTCTCGCTGGCAGCGAATTCAGTCTGTGGAACATCTTGAGGAGGGCATTGATCGGCTGCACGAGTATCAGTTGACCTGCCGTGACCTGAAGAGCGCATATGCGGCGCAGGCCAAGGCATCGCTGGACATCAGGACACTGACGGCGGAGCTGGCGGCTCTGGATGGCAAGGTGCGGCAGGAGGAGAGCGCACTGCACGGTGCGTCCGAGCGGCGCGCTTCGCTGCAGGCGGAGGTCGACGCGCTGCGGCAGCTCCTGACGGAGTCCGGCGCGATGGAACTCGTGGCGCAGTTGGCGGCGCTTAAGATGGAGCGCGAAGCGGGCAAGAAGGAAGATACCGGATTGAACGAGGAAATGCATGGTCTCCGGGAGGACCGCGGACGGATCGAGACGACGCTGGAGGCGGCGAAGCGGGCGCAGACAGATGTGCAGGCGCGGCTGGAGACGGCCTCGGATCTGCTGCGGGAGGAGTGGCGGCTTGGTTTTGTCGATCCGCCAGAAGGCGTCCAGTCGTCTGACGCGGTCAAGCTGGCGCAGGCGTATGTGCGCTTGGAGCGGTCCCGTCTTGAGTCGCGGCAGATGCATGCCATCGATTCGCGGCTGATGGACGTGTTCAGCGTCACGAGCAACGGCCTGCGCGAGTACGCGCTTGAGCAGACGTACGATGAGGCGCGGCAGCGCCGGTTTATCCAGTCGCTCCGCGACAGGGCCAGGCCCGTGTCGCCCGCCGCCCTGCTCCGTCAGTTGCGGCAGATGGAGGAGGAACAGCGGGCGCTGATCAGCGAAAAGGACCGGGAGCTGTACGAGCAAATTTTGCTGCACAGTGTCGGACGGGCCATCCGCGACAGGATCAATCGCGCCGAGCAGTGGGTGGATCAGATGAACCGGTTCATGGCGGCGCGCAAAACATCGAGCGGGCTGGCGCTGTCGCTGGCGTGGACGCCCAAACCGGCGCAAAGCGAGGCGGAGCTCAACGCCGACGAACTGGTGGCGCTGTTGCGTAGGAGTCCGGAGACGTTGCGGGAAAACGAGATCGATCGGATGATGGGTCACTTTCGCTCCCGCATCGATTGGGCAAAGGAACTGACGGGCGACGGCGCGACACTGCGCCAGGGCATCACATCGTTGCTCGACTATCGGACATGGTTTCGGTTCACGCTGTATTTCAAAAAGGGCGAATCGCCCAAGCGGGAGTTGACCGACAGCCGGTTCAACGTGCTGAGCGGCGGTGAGAAGGCGATGGCGATGTACATTCCGCTGTTTGCGGCAGTGGACTCCCGCTGCAAGGACTCGCG
>JAJZZT010000134.1 GCA_021797415.1 Bacillota bacterium | reverse complement strand
AGGCGGGGAGCATCCCCGGCGCATCAGAGCATCCACCGCTGCAACACGGCCAAAGCCGCAACTCCGGGAAGGCCCAGCACACTCGCGACGCCTGCGGAAGCCAAGTTCAGCGGCACATGAATGCCGAACGCCTTGCCGACATAATCGATTACAAGCAGTCCCACGCAGCCAACCACCGTATTGCGCAGCAGCGCTCCAAAAAAAGCGACGGGATTTTTCGCGATCCAGCCGACCACCAAGGCGAACGCCACCACCGCGCCCAGCGCTATCCAGAGCATTCCCGGCACCTGCATGCGATCACCCCTCACCGTGTCGGCGCATCGTGCGGAGGCTCTTGCGAGACCGCGATGCGCCGGCGTTCCGGTTGATCCGCATAGAAATCTGCAGCGGTGATTCGCCCGTTCAGATCGATATTCAGTTTACGGCGGCGCGCGATGCGCAGCAGCCCCTCATAACGCATTTCCGCCGCCCGCAGCAAATAAATGGCGTCGTCAATGATATCCGGGTCCACAGTATGGTTGAACTGCTGCCATGCCAGTTCCCACGCGCGATGCGCGTCCCAAAGGTCGTCCCACAGTTTCTCGCTTTCGGAAATATTGCGCTTCGCCTCAGCCATCCCGTTACCTCCGTATCTCCGCGAGATACTAGAGTATAGTTGGGCGATGGACAAAGTATGCTCAAATGGGGCGACGGAATTCGAGCGCGCGCGCCAGGGTCATCTCGTCGGCGTATTCAATATCGCCGCCGACAGGCAATCCATGCGCGATCCGCGTCACCTTGAGCCGGTCAACCCCGGATGTCAGACGCGCGACGTACAGCGCGGTCGTCTCTCCCTCAATGGTCGAGCTCGTCGCGAGAATCAATTCCGTCACCGTATCGTCGCTCAGGCGCATAAGCAACTCGCGCAGGTGAATGTCGTCCGGCCCGACTCCGTCCAACGGCGAGATGACGCCGCCCAGAACGTGGTACAGCCCACGGTAGGACCCCATGCGTTCAAACGCGTAAACGTCGCGCGTATCCTGAACCACACACACCATACTGCGGTCGCGCTCCCCGTCCGCGCAGATCTCGCACGGGGAACTATCGCTGATGAGACAGCACTGCGCGCACGCGGCGAGATCCCGTTTCGCACGCCGCAGGGCGTCGACCAGTTCATCCACCTGTTCGGTTTTCATGCCGACAACATGAAACGCCAGGCGTTGCGCCGACTTCGGGCCGATCCCCGGTAGTCGCCCAAACGCCTCCACAAGGCGCAAAATGGGTTCTGCAAGTCCCGCCATGCCTAGAACAGTCCCGGCATACGCAGGCCCTTAGTGTACTTGCCAAGGTGTTCTTCGGTCAGATCGTCCACTTTTTTCTCCGCATCCGCCACAGCCGCCAGAATCATGTCCTCCAGCATCTCCACGTCTTCCGGGTCGACCGCTTCCCTGGCAATCTTGATCCCGGTGAAGTGCCGATGGCCGTTCATCGTGACCGCGACCGAACCGCCGCCCGCCGTGCCCGTCACAGTCAATTCGCCGAGAGTCTCCTGCGCTTTCGCCATATCCTCCTGGATCTTCTTGGCCTGTTTCATCAACTGGTTCATGTTCTTCACTGTGGGTCCTCCCTCATTTTTCCTCAATCATTGCGGATGCTGACCTGTTTTTCCCCGAACCATTCTATCACTTTCTCCACCCACTGCTCCGCGGGAGCGGACGGCCCGCCGACTGCCGTCTCCGTTTGCGCCACGGCTTTCTCCCATGCACCGACAAGCACCGAGCGCACGCGCAGCGTGACGCCGAATTGTTCTTTCAGCGTCCGCTCGATCACCGTTTTGTGAGGTTCCGTCATCACGGTATTTGCGTGCAATTTCCCGGGAAACGCAATGGTCAACACACCGTCGCGCAACTCTACGGGCCTGCCGGGATGCAGCCAGGCGCGCGTCTGCACGCTGTGCTGTTTCAGTTCTTCCAGGAGACCGACCCAACCAGCCTCCACCCGCGCGAACAACTCATCCCCTCCCGCAGGGAACTCTGCGCGAGGGAGCTCCGGCGCATCAACCTTCGTCTCCGGCGTCGCCGGCGTCGTCTCGCCTGCCCGGTCATTCATCCCGGAGCCGCCATCCATCCCGTTTTCCTGCGTGAATGGTCCGTCGCGCAATACTTCCCGACGTTGCGCTTCGTCTATGGACGGACCGCTCTTCTCGGACAGCCCGCACTTCTCGGACAGCCCGCTCTTCTCGGACGGACCGCCCCCCACGCGATCCGTCCGGTCATCGCCTAGCAATGCGGAAAACCGCGCATCAAGCGCGGCCACATGGCGTTGCAGGCGCGCCACCTCAGCCTTGAATGCGCCGTCCGTCGGCCGGGCGGCCGCGCCGCCGGAATCGTTCACATGAACTGCGGCCCGCGCAGTCTTGTCCGGCGCGGCAGTTCGCTTCTCCCCCACTGTCCGCACCTCTTCTACGGAGAGGCCGAGCAGGCCAATTTCAACAAAGAGGCGCGGCTGCGACTGATAGCGCAGTTCCGACTGCAGTTTGCCAAGCCGCTCCAGGATCTCGACCAGTCTGCCGTCTGTCATGCGCTCCACCACGAGCGGAAATGTCGTGTCAAACTGGGCGCGGGTTCCGGCATCACCCGAACGCATTCCGTGATTCCACAATACGCCGTCGCGCCCGTAGGCCAGCATGTCGTTCACCAGTTGCAGCGGATCGCACCCGCGCTCCCATATCGATCCGAGCAGAGTCAGCAGTTCCGGCGCCGCATGCCCCGCCATACAACCGTACAGTTCGCCCACCTGCTCACTCGGCACACCTGACAACACTTGCGCAACCTGCTCCACGCCCACATCGCCTTCGGCAAAGGCCAGAACCTGATCGAGCAGTGAGAGCGCGTCCCGCAGCCCCCCTTCGCTGACGCGCGCGATATACCATAAAGCAACATCTTCCACGCGCACCGCCGTTGCGGAATCCGCCACTTTGCGCAGACGCTCCGCCACAAGCTGCGGTTTCACGCGCTGAAAGTCGAATCTCTGACAACGCGATGCAATCGTTGCCGGAACTTTGTGCGCCTCGGTCGTCGCCAGGATGAACAGGACATGCCCCGGAGGTTCTTCCAGGGTCTTCAGAAGCGCATTGAACGCTTCCGGCGTCAACATGTGCACCTCGTCGACAATGTACACCTTGCGCCTGACCTCCGTCGGCGCGTAGAGCACCTGGTCGAGCAGGCTGCGGATTTCATCCACTCCCCGGTGAGATGCGGCGTCCATCTCCACGACATCCAGCGTTTGACCGGACGAGATTCCGCAGCACGCCCCGCACGAGTTGCACGGCTCACCATCGACAGGAGCCTCGCAGTTGACGGCTTTCGCGAGTATTTTCGCCAGACTCGTCTTTCCCGTTCCGCGTGGACCGGAGAACAGGTACGCATGCGCGAGCCTGTTAAGGCGCAGCGCATTGCGCAGTGTGGTGACCACATGCGTTTGTCCCACAACATCGGCAAAAGTCTGCGGCCGCCATTCACGGTACAGCGCTTGGTATGTCACTTCCGTCGTCACTCCTTGCAGCAATCGGCAACGCCACGGAAAACGTCGTTCCATAGCCCTTGTTCTGGACGCGGATCTGCCCGCCCAGATCCGCGATGATCCGCTGACAGATGGGGAGTCCCAAGCCAAAACCCGTATCTTTCGTG
>JAJZZT010000092.1 GCA_021797415.1 Bacillota bacterium | reverse complement strand
AACGCATGCGTCAGCGCGACGACGGAGGCGGCCCCGGGATCGTTCGTCCGAATTGCGCCGATTTGCGTCAACAGGTCGACAGCAAAGAGAATATACGATAAAATTCCCAAAAGCATATAGCGAATCGGCAGCGTGAAAGGGGGGGATTGACTGGTGCGCAAGCCGCCGGCGGCGACAGTGAGCACCGGACGGGCTGCGGGCGGGCGCGAGTCATCAGGAGACATGGCATGACACCTCCGACGGTTGGGCAAGATCCGGTATGGGGCAGACTGTTTCCGATAGTGCCAGTTTACCATGGTCAGTCTAACGAATGTGCGGGAGTGGGGTTGTGCGCTTTGTCACGCCGCTTTGCACATACATTCCGCCGGACTGCGGAAAGATAGTGTAGAATTGTTTCGGAGGACATACGGCAGGCGCAGTCTTACTTAAATTTAGAGCATTCAGATTCAGAGGGTGGGTGACGCATGTGGGGCAAGGCGGACTCAGGCCGCCGTTGGCGGCGGGACAGGCATGGCAATTTGCGTGGTTGAACCTTTCGGTCGCGGACATGATTGTCGTGGGGTTGATGATCATTGTGTTTGTGCTTGCGCTGGTCATGCGCTGGCCCGGTGAACATTCATGAAGACGAACTGGACGCGGGCGCTGCGCGAAACGATTGAACGCAATATTACAATGGACAATCTGCTGCCAGACCGGTTGCCGAAGTACGTACATTCGTATGTGTACCTGTTTGGCGTATTGACTCTTGCTTCGTTTGTGTGGCTCATAGTCACCGGAACCGTGCTGGCCTTTTTCGGTCCGGAGTGGTGGCATGTGTCGGTCGTCGGACACTTTTTTAACAGCATGCACTTCTGGTCCGTACAGGCGTTTTTCTTTTTCATGGTGCTGCACCTCTGGGCGCAGTTCCTCATGGCCGCATGGCGCGGCGGGCGGCATTTCACATGGATCAGCGGCTGGCTGCTTTTCCTTGTTTCCATCGTCGGCGGGCTTACCGGATACCTGTCGCAGACCAACTTTGACGCTCAGTGGATTGGCGTCCAGGGCAAGGATGCGATGAACGCCGTGGGTGTGGGCGGCTTCTTTAATTTGCTGAATTTCGGTCAGATGTACGGTCTGCACATTTTTATCATTCCGTTTGCACTCATGGCGCTGATCGCCGGACACCTCTTTCTGGTTCGCAAGCACGGTGTGGTCGAGCCGTTGCCATGGGACGGGGAGGAGGAGGAAGAGCAATGAGCAGAGTGCGAAACGAGGCGCGGCCTGGAACTGCACAGGGGAAGTACGAAGAGATGCCGTACGATCTTGTGAAAGAGGGTACGATAGCCGTCCTGTCGGTTGGGGCGCTGGTCGTCGTTTTGTCGGGCATCCTGTCAACACCCGATGTACCGGCGTTGTCTGCGCAGCAGGTCGCCCGGCAGGATCCGATGCTGCTGGTCACGACAGAGTTGAATCATTTGGGCTTGCAAGACGCCATCTCCAACTACGGGCCGCCTTACAACCACGGGACGGATGCCGTGCAATCCATCGGGCCGATCTCTCCCCAACAGTGGGCGGGCGTGCAGATACCGGTGAATTCGCGACGGGATGATGTCCTGATCCCCCTGCACCGCATGGCGGTCATGGATCCCGCGGTCAGGCGGACGCTCGCCGCCTGGGATCACGCGTCTTCCGCGCAGCAGCTTACATGGGTGGCCAATGTACAGAAGGTGTTGCCCGCCGGTTCGGTCGTGCACAACAGGCTCGCGCTTCCCCATCCCGGATCGCCGTCCTACGGACCCGTTCCCCAGATGGCGAACGATTACCTGCGCATGGCGCAAAGCGGACTTTTGGAGGCTGCGATCGACGGGGCAACCGGGCCGGTTCCGCTGCTCAACCGGACAAAAGCGCTGCTCCTGCTTGAGAATACGGCAGATACGGCGTACGCTTCAAAGCTCAACATGCTCGGACCAGAATGGGGCGTCATGAAGGAAACGGGGAATTATCCCGGGGCGGTGTGGCTGTGGTACTACACGCTGCTGTACCAGATTCCGCCTTACAGCACTTCGTCCGCGGCCGATCTCCTGGTCGTGCTGACCGTGATGGTTGTCACCTTCATCCTGATGTTCACTCCCTTCATTCCCGGCTTGCGCAGCTTGCCGCGCTGGCTTCGGATCTACCGCTTGATCTGGCGCGACCATTACCGCGCATTGCGCGAGCGAGGGGAGTTGGGACCGTGACGCGGCGCTTCATTCGCTGGCTAGTGGCGCCGCCGCCGCTGCTGGCCGCGTTGCTTCTTGTGATCGGCATCTACGGTACGGGAGTCGTCTACCATTCACTGGTGGCTCAAAACTGGGGGACTGCGTTGTTCGGACTGTCGCTGGTGCTGGCGTGCATGTTCGCTCTGGGGACCCCTCTGGCGCTGGCCATGCAGGCGAGAAGAGAAGCGAAAACAAGGAAGCTCCGGCCGCGGCAGTCCAAGGGTTCGCCGAGGGACAGGTAAAACCCATGCAGTGCAAGGGGACATGGGATCAACCGAATGTGCAGTGGACTTTATCCCATGTCCCATTGGAAGCAGCCAGACTCTACAACTGGGGCTGATAGCTGCAGGCAGGATCGCTCTGCATGTAGTCTCCTGTGACGGCGAACGCCCGCGCCCGCGACCCGCCGCACACGTGGCGGAATTCACAGCGGCCGCACTTGCCCTTCAGTTCATCTTTGGACCGTATCCGGACGAACAGTTCGCTCTCGCGATAGATATCGATCAGCGGCGTGCGTTGCACATTGCCGGCGCTCTCCGGCAGAAAACCGCTCGGGTATACGTCCCCGGTGTGCGAGATAAAGACAAAGCCGTCTCCGTCATTGACTGGCCGAACGCCGCGCAGCGCGTCTTTGGGAGCGAACGAGCCTGCCTGTCCGCTGACATGCGCTCCGGACGCCTTCTGCTGTAGCAGGACGCGCCGATAGAACGGTGCTTCCGTCGTCTTAACCGCAAATGGGCGGAGCAGGGACTGGGTGTAAATCCACTTCATGATTTCTTCATTTTCCTCGGGAGAAGTCATCAGGTTTTCGGTCGCGCGACCGGTCGGCACCAGGAAGAACAGGCTCCACAGTTCCGTTCCGAACAGTTCCGCGATATCGGCGATGCCGTCGAGTTCCTTATGGTTGAGCGAACTTACCGTCGTGTTGATCTGCAGGGGCAGTCCGATGTCGGCGACACTGTAGAGCGCCTTGACGGTGTCTAAAAATGATCCTTTCACTCCACGGAAGCGGTCGTGCGCCTTGGAAGTCGCACCGTCCAGGCTCAGAGCGAGCCGTTTGACTCCAGAGCGGCGCATGCGCCAGATGGCCGCTCTTGTCAGGCGGGGCGTCACGCTGGCGGCAAGCGACACGCGGATCCCGCGCTCGCTTGCGTAATCGATCAGATCCCACAGGTCCTCGCGTTCCAGCGGATCGCCCCCCGTGATCACCAGCAGGGGGTCGTGAAAGGCGCTCACTTGGTCAATGACGGATTTGGCTTCCTGCAGATTGAGTTCTCCCGGATGGCGATGCCGTTGCGCCTCGGCGCGGCAGTGGACGCAGTGAAGCTGGCACGCCCGTGTGATTTCCCACATGACGATGTGAGGCGATAGTGCATAATCCACTCTGGTTGCCGGCATCATGGCGGATACCTCCCTGCCTCGTCTTAGCGAGCG
>JAJZZT010000046.1 GCA_021797415.1 Bacillota bacterium | reverse complement strand
ACACGACGAATTTCCAGCAATACCGCTACATGAGCGGCATGCCCGCGACAGACCAGGCGGTCGCCAATACCTGGAACATGGCGTACACCGCTCCGAACGGCGGCATCACTCCACTCGACTACCGCGCGGGTATCCCGGACAACGCCAACTGGTCGATGGAACACTCGCAGCACATGGCTCAATGGGGCAGCCAGTACTGGGCGCTGACCGGCTGGAGCAACAGCCAGATTCTCGGCTTTTACTTCACCGGCCGCTCATTTCTCTCCATCCCATGACAAAGGAATCCTCCATACAGATTCTGCGGCGAGACCCGCGCAGTATGCAGGATAAAGAAGCAACCAGAAACGCCCCCTTCGCATACGTTGTCGGGTATGCGAGGGGGTATTCCTGGCGGTAAAGAACTTCACTGGACCTGCTGCACCGTCAGGCGCCTGGTCCATACGGGACAAGCAGGATGAACAGTACGAAGATGATCAGAAAAACCACAGCCCAGCGGGTGTAACCGCCGAAACATCCGTCCATGATCCTCACCTCCTCATACCATGATTTTTAAGGGCTGCATGCATTCACACAGCCCACAGAAGTTCAGGCCACGGGAACTGTGTTGCAAACGGTTGTGTACCCCGGGACAAGCAGGAAGAACAAGACGAAAATGATCAAAAACACGACCGCCCAGCGGGTATAGCCACCAAACGCGCCCACAGCGCATACCTCCTCGCATTCAATACAGCATCCTCGTGATTGGAGACAAGCCATTGCCCACAACCGGGGAGGCTTTCGGACACATTCCTAGTGCGGGACAAACAGGAAAAACAGGACAAAAATAATCAGAAATACGACCGCCCAGCGCGTATAGCCGCCGAATACTTCACCCATTGCGATCACCTCCTCACGCCATCTCCTGTACAATATGCCAACCGGGAAAATTGACGAATGGGATTCGCCCATGGTCAAAACTCTTCATTGCTCACCGCCATCCGCAGTCCATAGCGTCCAACGGCCCGGTCACCGTCTCGAACCGCGCAGGCGTGGTTCAGGAGCATGAGGGTTGCTTGTTCATCATGCGCGCGACCTCCACCACGTCGGAAAAGGTCACGGCAGGTTGTGAGATGCCGGACAGCGGGACCAGTTCGCACGCATAGCAATCCCGTTCCTGTGCAAAAAAGGATTCCCCGCCAGGGAAGCGAATACATAAAAGAGCCTGTTCAAATAAAAGAGCGTTCCCCAAAAAGAAAGACCGTCTGACAAAATGACCGACGAGGAGCGATGGACGTGAAATACCGCAGATTGGGCAAGACAGGGTTGAAAGTCTCTGTGGTCGGCGTCGGCGCATGGCAGTTTGGCGGCGCCTGGGGAAAGGACTTCACACAGGACGAGGTGGACGCCGTACTCGACCGGGCCCGTCAGCTCGGCGTCAATCTGATCGACACGGCTGAATGCTACGGCCATCACCTCTCCGAAAGCTTCATCGGCGATTATCTGGATCGCCGCAAGAACCGGGACGACTGGGTCATTGCCACGAAGTTCGGCCACAATTTTGCGCAGCGTGACAACAAGGAGCGAAATTTCTGGTCGGCCGAAGAAGTCCTGCAGCAGCTTGACGCATCCCTGCGGGCGCTGCGCATTGATTACGTGGACCTGTACCAGTTTCATTCCGGCCCCGACGAGGTGTTCGACAACGACGAACTGTGGACCGCGCTCGACAAACAGGTGCAAGCCGGAAAAGTGCGCAACCTCGGCATCTCCATCGGCAGCAACGACAACCTCCACCAGACAGCCGCGGCGGGCCGGGTCGGTGCAAAAGCGATCCAGGTGGTCTACAACCGGCTGGACCAAACGCCGGAAAACCGCGTCTTTCCGTCCTGCCTGGCGCAGGATCTCGGCGTGCTGGCCCGCGTCCCGCTCGCAAGCGGCTATCTGAGCGGCAAATATGAACCGGGCGCCGTTTTCCCGGACAATGATGTGCGTTCGCGCCACAACCCGGAACAGGTCGCGACGCGCCTGCGCAAAGTGGCGGACATCCGGAGCACGGAGGTGCCTGAGGGCGTGAACATGGCGTCGTGGGCGCTCGCCTGGTGTCTGCGGCATCCCGCCGTGAGCTGCGTGATTCCCGGCTGCAAGAGCCCCGAGCAGGTGGAGGCGAACGCCCGCGCGGCCGATCTGGATCTGGTGCAGGACGGCCACCCGCAGAGCTGGCGCCTGTGAGAGGTTGTTCAAAAAGGGTCGGGGCAGATGCAGGCCGGAAACCTGCGCCGCAGAGTTCCCGACCCTTTTCGGACAATCCAGTGGTCGGCTTGCAAAATTCCGGTCCAATCATGTTTCGGAATCCCCCTGGGAATTCCGAACTTCTTTAGAAACAGAATTATTGGAAACGACCTATTGGGACACGCGGTGAGCCAAATTTCGTCAGGCGGACTGTCCCGCCGTCAGTTGACGCTCACCTCGCCGACCTCGTATTCGACGTTGCCCCTGATCGTCTTGCCGATAAAACAACGGTCGCGAGCCCGTTCTGCCTCCTGCCGGTATTCGGCGAGACGTTCGGGGTCACCGCCCTCAATCGTCGGATGGACGCGAAGCACAGCGAACTTTCCCGCAAGCGGATACCCTGTGACGATCCCCTCCGAGCGGATCGCCACCTCCCGCACGGGCAACTGCGCTTTCGTCAGCAAGCCGAACAGGGTCCCGCTGTAACAGGCCGAGACGGCCGCGATCAGCAGTTGTTCCGGACTCGTTCCAACCCCTTTGCCGCCCATGGAAGCGGGCGCCGAGTACAGCGCCGACTGGTCGCCTAGCGTGACGAACCCCTGTCCGTCCGTTCCTCTCCCCGACCAGCGCAGTTCTGCGCCAAACGTCAAATCTGCCATTGCTTCCTCCACCCTTTCTGCGAACCCCGCCGTCCCGGGTATGATAAAACGCACAGCGGCCAGCCGACGGATCGTATACGCTGGCCGCGGACGGTGGCTGCTCCGACAGGTCCATCGTCACAGTTCTCCCACAAACGGGAGCCGGGAGTGACGGCCGCATGAACGTGATCCGCATCGCACCGCGCGGGTATTGCCATGGCGTGGTCGGCGCCATGAATATCGTGCGCGGAGCCATCGACGATGCCGCATTGCCCCGCCCGATCTATATCGTCGGCATGATCGTCCACAACCAGCACGTGGTGGACGCCTGCACGGAGCAGAACGTCATCACTCTTGACGGCGCCCGGAATCGCCTGGAACTGCTTGATAAGGCACAGTCAGGGACAGTCATTTTCACCGCGCACGGCGTCTCGCCCGCCGTGCGGACAAAGGCGGCTGAACGCGGACTGCGGATCCTCGACGCCACCTGTCCCGACGTGACCCGCACGCACGACCTGATCCGCGAGCGCGCGGCGCTTGGTTACGACATCCTGTACATCGGCCGCAAGGGTCATCCCGAACCGGAGGGAGCCGTGGGCGTCGCGCCGCGCGCCGTCCATCTCGTCGAGACGAAAGACGACGTGGACAAATTGCGGATTGACAACCCGCGGATCGCGGTCACTAACCAGACCACACTCAGTCAGTGGGACACGGCCGCGCTGATGGATTACATCAAGGAGCGTTACCCGCAGGCGGAGGTCTACAACGAGATCTGTCTCGCCACCCAGTTGCGCCAGCAGGCGATCGCAGAGCAGGTGCGGGACGCGCAGTTGTGCATCGTG
>JAJZZT010000551.1:1586-3695 GCA_021797415.1 Bacillota bacterium | reverse complement strand
GCACACTGCCGGGGTAGTTCACGTTCTGGTTGATCATGGAGAGCGTTCCGTGGTCCAGCACCAAATCCCATTGCGAGATGCCTGTTCCTGGTGCGCTGCCGCGCCCAAACAATCCGATGCGGTAGTACTGCTGGGCGTTCACCTGGTTGATGGTGAACGTGGTGTCCAGCACGACATTCTCTGGCATGTTCGGAACAGCCGCAATCTGGTTCGGCAGTGGACTGCCGCTGCCGTAGTCGGTGGCCACCAGGCTGTTGTTGGCGATCTGCCAGGTGCCGCCGGGGCTAAGACCGTCATTGGCGACAAACGGGGACAGACTTCCCGAGGAAAAATTGTCGGCCAGGATGGGTGTGCTCGAATACAGTGAGCCGCCTCCAGGGGCCTGCGCCGCCTGAGCTGTCAACGGCAATGCCAGCCAGCTAAGCAGGGAGAGTGCCATGGTCAGTCTCCACGCGCGGTGACGGGTCATGCATGCTACCTCCTTACAGATTGGATTGGTGCTACTTCAGACAGGTGTGTAACCGATTACAGGGAAAAGCTATAGAAAATATTTTGACTTGTCAACTGGCTTCTCGGTTCAAAATCCACTCAGTTTTTCTCATAATTCTTTTCGGACTCTCGCTTTTCCGCGCAAAATCCACTCTCCCATCCGCCGCGCTTTTCGCGTCTTTTCCACGCAGATGACACCGCCAGAATAAAGACCTGCAAAGCTACTCCGCGCCTGGAGGGGATGTGGAATCCCGGATGACGAGAGATACCGGCAACAAGGTGAGGGAATTGCCGGGGTAGCCCTGCACCTGGCGCAGCAGGGAACGGGCGGCGTGCTGTCCCAACTGGCGGATGTCCTGGCGGACAGTCGTCAGTGGGGGGGTGTACATGCGGGCCGGAGGCATGTCGTCGAATCCGGTGACGGATATGTCTTCGGGAATCCGCATGCCTTGCGCGTGCAGCGCCTGAATGGCGCCGAACGCCATTTCATCGTTGAACGCCACGATGGCGGTCGGCAGTTGTTTTTGCAAAATAGCCTCATGGACCCGCTGCCGGGCGCTCTCGTAAGAAAAGGCAAAGCCGCTGGGGCGGGTCTCCATGCGCCAGGCGCGCACCCTGAGTCCTCCTGTCAACTGGATTGCTTCGAGAAAGCCCTGGTAGCGATCCTGGACAACCGTGTGGGGCACGGGTGGGCATAAGAAGGCGATGTCCGCGTGCCCGAGTTCGATCAGATGTGCGGTGGCCAGCCGCGCGCCCTCCAGGTTGTCCGGGTCGATCTGGGGAAGGGCGAGGGGGGAAGCGCATTTTCCGATGACGACGCAGGGGTGGCGCCGCTGGACGATGAATCCCAGAAGGGAATCGGCGGCCAGGGGATTCGTGATGATGAGGGGATCTCCCTCTGCCATGCGGGCGTCGTCGATCATCCAGGAGTGGATATCCTCTTCCTGCAGAGAATGCAGCTGCGGCGGGATATGGAGGATGCGCAACTGGTAGTCGGCTTGGCTCAACACATCGTGCAGCCCGAGCGACAGGATCGTGGCGAACATGGACCAGACCCCCGAATCTGAAACCGGATCGAGTGCATCGTACAGCAGGGTGACGGTGCGGGACGATCCGCGCGCGAACGTCTGGGCCAGGCGGCTGGGTCGGTACCCCGTCTCCGCGATCACGCGCCGGACGGATTCCAGCACATCCTCGCTGACGTACTTATTGCCGTTTAGCACCCGCGATACGGTCGCGACGCTGACGCCGGCCGCTTGCGCCACCTCGCGGATGGTGATTCTTTTCCCCGTCGTCCGATCATCCATACCGTTAACTCCTTAATAAAATTCAGTAGGAATAAAACACAGTTTGCATTGATCAATATGGAACTGGTTTCAGCAAAGACATCGTAGTCGATTCGGCATTGCGCGTCAATAGAGAGTCTGTTCCAGTGGCAATCCATCGTTTGTAGACCGGGAAACCTCTTAGAGAATAAGTGGATGGCAGATCCGTTTACCCCCGTTTCGTTTCCGCGCCGCAATAAAAGAGCGGGGAAAATGAATGATTGACAGTTTTGCGGCAGTGTGGTAGAAGAATATGTGTAAGTGGTTTCATAAAGACAATACGACTCTCGTGATC
>JAJZZT010000551.1:0-1576 GCA_021797415.1 Bacillota bacterium | reverse complement strand
GAGGAGGGGGCATTATGAAGCATCGCAAGTGGCTTGCGGTCGGAGCGTCGGGCATGGCGCTGTCCGTTTTGGCCTTGGGTTTGACGTATTCCGGGGCATATCCGACATCAGTTTCCGCCGCCCGGAAATTTTCCAGCGCACCGCCAAAGGTGACACTGCTGGTCGCGGAATGGACGAATCCGCCGGCGATCAAGGCAACACAGGTCATCGATCAGGCGTTTGAAAAACTGCATCCGGGCGTGACCGTCAAACTGGAGTACGCACCGACAGCCCAGGGCGCATGGGGCGCTTTGTCCAACACATTGGTGCAATCGAAGACAGTCGATGTTCTGGCCGAATTTGCGCCTGGCAGTTTTGTGCCGCCTGCCTACATGCACGCGACGCTGGGCGGTGTGCAGGCCCTTGCGGCGTCGGGCCAGCTTGTCAACTTCAAAGGCATGCCGTTCCTGAACAATTTCCTGCCCGGCGTGCAGCAGAGGGCCGCAGGATTCCGCGGCGGGATCTACGGGGTCGAGATGGCGACGTACGCCACGACCGGCGTATTTTACAACAAGACCTTGTTCGCCAAGTACCACCTTGCGATTCCCATGACGTGGAACCAGTTCATCCACGACTGCCAGGTCTTCCAGTCCCACCACATCAACCCGATCTACGTCGCCGGGAAAGACGGACTTCAGGGCATGATCTTCAACGCAATCATGAATTCGGAACTACCGCACGTTCACTCCACCGCGATGGATTACCAGTTGGACAACGCGTTCTGGCACAAGAAGACATCGTGGAACGCGCCCATCTGGGGGAAAATCATGGCCCGCTACAATCAGGCCGTCAAGTACTTTGAACCGAACTGGACGGGTGTGGCGCAGTTGAACGCTCCCGGCCAATGGGCGGCGAGCAACAATTCGGCCATGCTGGTGGACGGTTCGTGGGACGGGTACACGATCAAGACAGCCAATCCCAAGCTGCAGTACGGCTGGTTTCCCATTCCCGGCAGCAATCAGGTAAAAAACAACAAGATGTACGTCAACGGCGATTTCACCTGGGTCGTTCCCACGTGGGCGCCGCAGAAGAAGCTGGCGATCCAGTACGTGGAGTTTTTCTCGCAGCACAAGAACTATCAGACGTGGGACAACTACGTGGGCTGCTTCCCCACGCAGAATGTGGTCTCCAAGCTGCCGTGGATGACCGTCGAGAACGCTTACGTCAAGGCGGGCAAGACCTCGGGGTCACTGGGGATTTCGCTGCCGAACAATGCCGGCCCGCTCGCGAACTTCCCGGGCGACACCAGCGAATTGCAGCCAGCGGGACCGTACACGATCGCCGAGTTGCAGCATTTGGCCACAATCCAGTTCCAAGCGTCTCTTCCGAAGGCATAGATTTTTGACGCCAGACAAAGAGATGGGTTGAAGCGGGCCGTGGCGAGCATAAAGCCGCCAACGGCCCGCCGGTCTGGAGATAGGGGGAAGGCAGTCACGTGAATCCGTTTGGTCAGAAGGGATTTAAACGCTGGGTGCCGGTCTTTTGGATGCTGCCTTCAGTCATCTTGTACCTGGCGTTTGGGCTCTATCCATCCCTG
>JAJZZT010000400.1 GCA_021797415.1 Bacillota bacterium | reverse complement strand
GTTGGCCGGATTGGAGTCTGTGGAGGGAATGGCGATGACGACATTCTCCCTGTAGGACGGATTGTTCAGTTGTGTCTTGACCGCGCCCACGGCCTGGTTCAGCGCCGACAACTGGATATTCGGCGAAAAGAGATTCTGGATGTACCCCGACCAACCGCTTGCGGTCGCGGGCAGATTGCCGTAGTTCAGCATCAACACGGAGTTGAACAGCCAGCCCGTGGGTGAACCGCCCGGCGACATGTTTGCGACCATCGGCAGGAAATCCGCTTTCGTCCACGTGCCGAGCGCGCCGTAACCGTCCGAGTAGGCGAGCATCATGTTGGCGACGCCCCCGCTCGCAGGTTGTGATGACGTGAGATAGCCGGGCGGTCCCACCGGCTGGTTGGCCTGCCCTTGGCCGAAGCTCGGCGGAGCCGTCACGCCGCCGCCCTGCTGCTGTCCGCCGCCACCTGCGGCCTGGCTTCCGCCGCCCTGCTGCTGCCCGTTGTAGCCGTACACGGAAAATTGGTCGGCAAACGCCCAAATGCGCACGTTAAACACCGCTTCGACATAACGCGCGTGCACGTTCAGGCCGGCGAGCGTATAGGCCTGCGTCTGCGGCGTCGTGTCCCACGTCCCCGTCTGTGTCGCCACGCTGCCCACAGGATGCCACGCAGCCCCCGTGAGCGACACGTAATACGTCACCTGTTGCGGGAAGAAGATACCGTCTCCGGAATTTTGCAAAAAATCAAGCGACAGTGAACGGATATTCTGGTCCGCCCCGAGGTTGATGACGATACTGCGGTCGTTCTGGCGGTAAAAGCCGACCCATTGCGGGTCCTGAAAGTTCAGCGAGCCAAACTGGCCGTTGGTCAACTGGCCTTTGTCGGGAAAAGCGTTGTTCTGTACGGTGGTGAAAAACTGATCGGGCCACTGCGTGGCCACGGTGTACGGCAAGCCCTGCGCGAGGTCGGCCAAAGTCGCCTGCGGACTTGGCGGCGTCTGGCCGGGAGGAAGCGGCGGCGGGCCGGGCGGTTTGCCGCGGGCGCCGACCTGCGCCGGCGTCTGGTCGGCCGGCACGAACGGATGGGTTCCGGGCAGTGCCGGATTGGCGCCTGGCCGCAGGCCTGCATCGTGTCCGGGCGGCTGGTTGGGCTGTTGCTGCGCGGAGCCTCCGGAACTGCTCGATGAACTGCTCGACGCAGAACCTCCCGTCGAAGAACCGCTCGGCGCTTGCGCGGCAAACGCCGGTCCCACCGTGAACGGCAACAACGACACGATGGCCGTCGCGGCAAGTGTGGATGCGAGTTTCCTGCGTTGCAAAAACTGTCACCTCACTATGAGCGAAATGGTGTACGGGAATAGAATATAGCATATTTCGGAGGAATACACCGATTCGGGAAAAATAAATGGCGGAATTCTCCCCCTATATTTCGCAACCGTACTCCACAGTCCCCATAACCCGCCCGCGGGTTAACCGCGAGCGGACTCCTGCACATACTGACCGATGCTGTCGCGCAACACCTGGACGATCCACCGGATATCCCGCTCCTCGACCACGAGCGGCGGCGCGAGCGCGAGCACGTTGTTCAGATCGGCCACCGTGTCCCCGTTGCGCCCGACGATCAGTCCGCGCGCTTTGCAGTGGCCGACGATCGCGCGCAGCGCCGCGGCGGGAAGCGGACGCATGTCCCGGCGATCGGCCACAAGTTCAACCCCCGCCAGAAGTCCCCGCCCGCGCACGTCGCCCACCTCCTCAAACTCGTACAGCGCCTGCAATTCACGGTGCAGGAGCGCGCCTAGTTCCGCCGCGCGCGCGACAAGATCCTGCTCTTCAAACAGGGCGAGATTCTCCAAGGCCACCGCGCAACTGACGGGATGACCGCCGAACGTGTTGACGTGGCGAAAGTGGGCGCGGGGATCCGACGCATCCGCAAACGCGTCGTACAGTTCGCCCCGCACCGCCGTGGCGGACAGCGGCGCATAACCGCTTGTGATTCCTTTGGCCATCGTCACGATATCCGGCAGCACGTCGTTGTGCTGAAATCCGAACCGCTTGCCGGTCCGGCCAAATCCGCAGATCACCTCATCGACGATCAGCAGGACGCCGTGCCTGCGGCAGACATCCGCGACCCGATCCAGGTAGTCGGCGGGCGGCACAAGCACGCCGCCGCCTGTGATAATCGGCTCCATGATGAAGGCGGAGACAGTTTCCTCCCCTTCCCACAGAATCACGCGCTCCAGTTCATCCGCGCACCGTTTCGCGTACGACAGCTCATCCTCTGATCCGCGGCCGCGATACATGTCGGGCGGAGAAATGTGCAAGAATCCCTGGGGCAGCGGTTCATAGGCGTACTTGCGTTGATTCTGCCCGGTCGCGGCCAGCGCCGCCGCGGTGGCGCCGTGGTAGGCGCGGTAGCGCGCGATCACTTTGTGACGCAGCGGCTGCCCGTTTTGAATGTGATACTGGCGCGCGATCTTGAACGCCGTCTCATTGGCCTCGGACCCGCCGTTGCCAAAAAACAGCCGATAGTCTCCGCCCAACCACTCGCTCAGTCGCCCGGCCAGTTGCGCGGCGGGAATGTGGGACGCGGAAAGCGGGTAATACGGCATGCGCACCATCTGATCGTACGCGGCGCGCGCCAGCCGTTCCTGGCCATAGCCCGCGTTCACGCACCAAAGACCGGCCATGGCGTCCAGGTACTGTTTCCCGTCCATGTCAGTGATGCGCACCCCGCGCGCGCTCTCCACCACCCACGGTTCTCCCTCATGGTGCGGGGCCAGCGCATGCCACACGTGCCTGCGGTCATTCGCGAAAATCTCCTGCCTCGTCGCCTCCTGCTGCGCGTCGATCACGCAGATTCCCCCTTCTGACAATCTGTCTACTCTGGCTTCTTGTAGCGGACGGTGATCACCTTGACCGCCGACATCCACTCCATCGACGCGCGCGCGCCCTCCTTACCGATGCCACTGTTTTTCACGCCGCCGTAAGGCATTGTGTCCATGCGCACATTCGACGCCTGGTTGACGTTCACGCTGCCCACGCGCAGCCCGTGCGCAAGCGCCATGACGACATTCAGGTCATTGGTGAACACAGCGGCCTGCAGTCCAAATTCACTGTCGTTGGCATAGTCGATCACCTCATCCACAGTCCTGTAGCGGATGAGACTGACGACAGGGCCGAAGACCTCTTTGCGCATGACCGACATCTCCGGCTGTACATCGACGAGCACGGCGGGATCGAGCACATTGCCCTCCCGGCCGCCACCGGCAAGCAGCCGAGCGCCGCCTGTGACCGCCTCGTCAATCCACGACTGGACCCGCGTGGCGGCCTGCTCGTGGATGAGCGGCCCGACATCGGTCGCCTCATCCCGCGGATCGCCCACAGACAGAGTCCTCACGCGCGCCGCGAAGCGCTCCAGGAAATCATCCCACACCCGCTCATGCACGTAGAGGCGCTGCGCAGAAATGCAGACCTGACCCGCATACGAAAACGCGGCTTTCACCAGCGCCTCGACCGCCAGTCCAAGATCCGCGTCCGCATGGACGATGTTCGGCGCGTTGGAACCGAGCTCCAGAATGACCGGACGCAGTCCCGTCTGCTCCTTGATCCGCCTGCCCACGGCGACGCTGCCCGTGAACGTGTAAAGGGCGATCCGCGAATCCTCCACCAACGCCTGTCCGACGCGCCCGCCGCCCAGCACGACGTTCAGGTAT
>JAJZZT010000519.1 GCA_021797415.1 Bacillota bacterium | reverse complement strand
GCGCGCGTCGCTCAGCGCGCGCAGGTTCGCCAGCATCCGCTCTTCGGCCACCGCCGCCTGGATCGCCTGCACGGCGTCAAACATCTCCCCGATCGCGCTTGTCACCCGCCCCGTCGCCTCGCGTCCGGCCTCCCGGTAGCGGTGCAGCCGCGACGTGGCGATCTGCGCCGCGGCGATCACCACGGTCAAGGGCAAAAATACAAACGCCGTGATCGTCACGCTGATCCGCGCCAGGATGACGATCGCGATCACCGCGAAGACGGTGGAACCGATGAGGTCCAGCGTATTGTCCACGGCGGTCGCGAGCTGCTCCACATCCTCGCGGAAGCGCGTGATCGCTTCCCCCGTCGTGCCTGGAATCGCGTGCGCGCCCGGACGGCGCAGGATGTGTTCGAGCAGGTTGCTGCGCAGCAGGGCGTTGATGGAGAAACTGTTCACGATCGCCACGATGCCGCCGATTGCGATCAAGGCCATCCGCGCGACGGTGAAGCCGATGAACAGCGCGATCAGGTCCCACACCGAAGCGCCGCCTGCCGGGCGTTTGGTGAAGTGATTGAATATCGCTTGCGTCAACAGCCCCGGGATGATCGGCGACACGTGGATCGCCGTCCACAGGAGAAGATTGCACAGGTACAGCCAGGGTCTGAAACGCGCCAGACGCCAGAGCGTTGACAGGGTTGTCATGCGAGCACCTCCGCCATTCCTGCGCCAAGCAGGCGGTGATAGCGCGATCCGGGCTGATTCGCCAGTTGCTCGCGCGGTCCGTATTCGATCACCCGTCCGTTGTCGAGAATCAAAATGTCGTCCACCCGCTCCAGTGTCGCGAGCCTGTGCGCGATCAGGATCCCGGTGCGGTTGGCCAGCAGCTCGCTGACGGCGCGCTCCATCCACTGCTCCGTGGCGGGGTCGAGACGCGATGACGCCTCATCCATCACGACCAGACCCGGATCGGACAGAAATACGCGCGCAAACGCCAGGAGCTGTGCTTCTCCGGCACTCAGTCCGCCGGATCCCCGGAGGACAGTGTCAAGACCGTGCGGCAGATTGTCCAGCCACTCGGCCAGACCGAGCCGTTCGATCACCGCCAGAATCTTCCCATCCGTCACGAGCGGGTTGAAGAAGGTGATGTTCTCCCGCACCGTTGCGTGGAACAGTTGCACATCCTGCGTCACAAAACCGATGTGCGACCGCAATGCGCCAAGAGCCAGTTGCCGCGCGTCCACGCCGCCGATCCGGATCGCGCCCGTCGCCGGATCCAGCAGGCGCGCGATCAGGCGGGCCATGGTCGTCTTGCCGCTTCCCGTGCGTCCGATGATGCCCAGAATGCGTCCCGGGACCAGCGAGAAGGATATGCCCTCCAGCACCGGCCTCCCCTCGCTGTAGGCGAAAGCCACCGCTTCAAACGCCACGCCGAGAGCGCCGGCGGGCAGTGTGGTCAGACTGCCTCCCTGGATGGAAGGCTGTCGCCCGAACAGTTCCCGCACGCGCATAATGCTGGCCTCCGCCCGCTGCAGATCCTCCATCTGCGTGCGGATGGTTTCAATGGGCTGGCTGAGCATGCCGGTGTAGAAGAAGATGACGTAGGCCGTGCCGATCGAGATGACGCCTTTTGACCACAGGTGATACCCAAGGCCAAATGCGGCGGCGTTTCCGAGCGCAAAGACGAGCAGCGTCGTGATCCACATGGAGAAGCCCGCCATGCCCGCCCGCTTGCTGACGGGCAGCCAATTGCGGAGAATTTCGCGCAGTTGGTCCATCACATACTCTGTCGCGCCGTTGGCCCGGGTGTCCTCGGTATTGGCCAGGCGTTCGCCAAGAAACCCGAAAAACTCCGAACTGAATTCCCGCATGCGCCGCCAGTGGGGAACGGCCCAGCGCCGGATTCTGGCGAGCGCGAACATGCCGATGACGACAAAGGCGGTGATCGACACCCCCAGCCGCCAGTCGATCGTGTACAGCATCGCCAGCACGCCGACCAGCAGCAGGAGGTTGCTGATCACAAGGTGCACGAATTGTGAGAAGAAGTTCGAGAGTTGATTGACATCCCCGTCGATCCGCTCAATCATGACACCCGCCGCGTGCTCCTTGTGGAAAGCGAGGTCAAGGCCGACGCAGTGGCGTGCGAGGTCCATGCGCAGGTCGTTGGTGGCAGTCCATCCGACCTGCTGCGCAAAGTAGGTGCCAAGAACCGAGACACCCTGATTGACAAATCCGATGACGATGAACAGGAGCGCGAGGCGGATGAGCGTCCTTGTGGCGCTCCCCGCCTGTGCGCCGTTGATGAACTGCTGCACGATCAGCGGATTGACGAGCTGCAGGCCCACACTGCCTGTGAGCAGGACGGTCAACAGTGCGACCTTGCGCCATTGCGGGCGCAGATAGCGCGCAAACAGCTCGAGATACTGGCGGATGGGCAGTTTCGCGGATTGCAGCATGAAAGATGGTATCCCCCTTTTGTCGCGGACAACCCGCGCAGGACAACCCGTGCAGGACAACCCGTGCAGGACAACAAAAAAACCGCCGGCGCTGTCGCCGCGGTTTCCTGACCATCCACCCACCCGCCCCGCCCTGGGACAGGGGATAAGCCACTGAAGGCTTTGCCCCGTGTTCACCAGAACGGACCCGGTGGATCGGCAGTCGGGCGCGGACGACACAAAAAGACCCCGCTTCGCGTGGTCCATCTTTGCATACCGTCCGCCCCCTTTTCTGACACTATACCACATTTCCATAGGAAAGGGGGGATATTTTCGACAATTCGGCGGATTACGTGGTGGAATCTGCCCGCGAGAATCTGTATGTCTTATCTTTCAACCACATGGTTGACGATTGAGGACAAATTCATGCAATCAACCACATGATTGACGATTGAGGGCTCATATCATGCAATCAACCACATGGTTGACGATTGAGGACAAATTCATGCAATCAACCACATGATTGACGATTGAGGGCTCATATCATGCAATCAACCACATGGTTGAATTCAGGATGCGAAAGTGGGTATTGAATATGATGGAACCGCTTGCGCGCTTTCGGCGCACGCTTGCCGCACAGTTGATTCTGCTCGTTCTTCAGTTTCTGATCGGTATGATGGTCAACCTCTGGGTGGCCATCCCCGCCACTCATCCGGGCGCACTCCGTCAAATTATTTCGTCGGCCTGGTACAGGGCATTGCCTGGGCGCTTGTTCACTCGAATGGATTCTTGCAACTTCATATCGCGGTTGGGATCACGCTCTGGATTCTGTCCATCCTTCTCATCGTCTGGGCGGTTCGCCTTCGCGGCCGGGGACGAATCGTCGCCGCCGTCCTCGCCTGGTTCGGCCTGACAGGAGCCGGGTTTAACGGCGGCAGTTTTCTCAATGAGGGCGGCATGAATATCAGCTCATTTCTCATGTCCGTGGGCATGGCGCTTGCCGCCTTCTGTTATGTGTGGATATGGGGACGCCCACACACATCAAGAGATCCAGACACATCAAGAGATCCACACACATCAAGAGATCCAGACACATCAAGAGATCCACACACATCAAGAGATCCAGACACATCAAGAGATCAATGAGGGGGGAGATGGAATGACGCGCGAAAACCGCCGGCCGGCCATTGTGCGCGCTGCTTTTCGCCTCATTGCCAATGCGGGGTTCGAAGGCTTTCGCGTACGTACGGTCGCTGAACATGCGGGGATTCACCACGCCACACTGCTCCACTATTTTCCCACAAAAGAAGCGCTGGTGGAGGCCGTTGTGGAGAATATGCTTGAAGAACTTCGGCAGGAGGGATACCGTCACGGGGCTCTCTCCACAATGGACACACTCTGTCAAGAATTTCTGGATATGCGTGAGCGCTTTTTGGACCAGCCAGAGTTTCTCGCAGTCCTCAATGAGTTGCATCTGCGGGCGCAACGCGATCCCCTGATCGCAGCCCTCTTGGAACGCATGGACCGCTCGTGGCGCCACTACTTGACCAGCCTGCTTGAGCGGGGCGTCGCGAGCGGCGAATTTCGCTCCGATCTGGCGGTGGGTGCGGTGGTGGATGTGCTGATTCTGCAATTTCGCGGATTCGGGTCACAGGTGCAGAGGTTGCGCGATCAGCATTCCATCGACGGCTTGATCGCGGCGGAGTGCGCCATGCTGCGGCATTGGCTGATGTCCACGTGACCGGTGAGAGCGAAAGACGTGGTGATGCTCTTGATTCTGGCGGCGTTGTGGGGTGGATCGTTCTTATCAGACACCGCTTCGCGGAACTCGCCGGGCACAGGGCGGGGCAACGGCCCAGCAAATTTCCATCTTGCCGATGGTGGCGCGTCTGCGCCATGCGGATCTATAACACCTTTGAACCGATGACTCCGAGGATGGGCGGAATTTCAGTATGAGTAATTTCGTTGGGGCTGGAGACTAAATCCATTTCGACGGTCGGCTCGGACATTTCGTTTAAATGAAATCCGGCCATCAAAAAAGCGTTTATGTAGCTCGAAAGAGGGCGATGATATGCTCCGAGTGTGCTCCGAATCGTTCCGTGCCCAACCGATTTCCACCAAGTCTCTCTGTAAGTCTTTACAATGCGGTAACGGATCACTCCATCCGCGTCAGGCGCCGGTTCACTATGCGGTGATAGAAAACATGGATGAGTTATGGTCCATATCATGCGTCCGTTCGGTTTCAGGACACGGAACGCCGAACGAAAAACATTTTTATAGTCGGGTACGTCCATGAGCATCAAATTGGATATCACCGTGTCAAACATGCCATCGGCCAACGAATTTAAGACTTGTGCATCATCGTGAACCCATTGAACTTCGATCGTTGGTTCATGGGCCCTGGCGAATTCCAATAATTCGCCGCTGTAATCTACACCTGTAACATCCGCTTTTAACTGAGAGATTCGTCTGCTCAACTCGCCTTGCCCGCAACCCAAATCACAAACCTGCTTGCTCAAAACGTCCCCCAAGTGTTCCAAAACGTATCTGTAAGCACACTCAATAACTTGAGCTTGCCGGTTCACGATCTGGTCGTATTCCTCCGCAAAAGCGTCATAATGCCCCATGGAGCGCCCTCCTATCCAGCGAAACGAATGAACAAGCCATTTAGTGGTACTGGCGGATGGGCAGTTTCGTGGATTGCAGCATGAAAGATGGTACCCCCCTTTGGTCGCGAACAACCCGCGCAGGACAACAAAAAAACCGCCGGCGCCGTCCCGTGGTTCCCCGACCATCCACCTAACCGCCCCGCCCTGGGACAGGGGATAAGCCGCTGAAGGGTCGCCCCATTTTCTGACACTATACTACATTTCCGCAGGAAAGGGGGATATTTTCGACAATTTTGCGGACGTTGCTGGCACCGCCGATCCGGCGCGCCGTCACAGCACCATGCCGATGGCCTGCGCCCAGAGTTCCCGGTCTTCCGCGGCGCCGGCGAGCCGGCTGAGCGCATGGTTGAGCCGGAGCAGTTCGGGGACCATGCTGGCCACCGTTTTCATGATCTCGTCCGGGTCCCGTCGACAATGCCATGCGCCAAGCAACGAAACCTGCCAATGGGCCAGCGCACTCCTTGCGCCCTCCGCTTTTGGCCAGTCCGCCCACAGATCGGGCGGTCTCCCCGCTTCCATGTGCCAGCCCCGCATGATCCACCCTGCGAGGCCGGTCATCATTTGCAGCGCATAGGACAGTTCGTCCCTCATCACCCCTCGGTAGGTTTCGTGGAGATGGGCCAACACCTTTCCTTGCCAGCGCTCAAATTCGCCGCGCGACACCGCGTACGCCAACTGTCGGGACTCGTTCTGAACCTTGTCCACCATCTGCAGGGGGTCGTGGACGATGCGGATGGATTTCATGAAGAGGGAGGGCCGAAGGTCGCCGGGCTGATAGTAAAACACATCCACTTTGACAAAGCAGGCAAAATGGGCAACCGTATGCGAAACGCCGGGTCCCCCATCCTCGAAGAAAAGCACGTCTCCCCACCTGCGGGGACGCCGCAGTTTATCCGCGACAAACACATCGTACGCGCCAGGTTCGACAACCACTCGCAGATCGATATCGGAATACAGGTCGGAGGTTCCTTCTGCCAACGATCCGCCGAGATACACGGCCAGAATCGAATGATCGTCAGACAGATCGGCGCTTAGAGTTTCCAACAGTTTTCTCCGTTCTTCGGGCAGACCTCGGTCACGCTCTGCATGTCTGGACGAATGGCCCAATGTGCCGCCTCCCTCAATCGATCAATTGCAGCCATGTGTCGCCCAATCTGTATTCGACGATGACTTGAATAGGGTTAATTTCCTGTTCATAGAGTCGAAGCAATGCTTTATACCATTGTCTTGCGTGATCCAAACGAGATACCGGCAGGCCGGCCGTGACACTGGTTGTCCCCAAGGAGATCGCCTCCGTGCAAGGGTTCATCGCATGGCCGACACCAAGACGCGACCCAACCGCGCAGGAGGCTATGCCGTGCAGGGGTTCATCGAGCAATGGTTCATTGCAGGTGCGCTCAGATTACGGCGCTCCGCAGTGCACAGCAACGTGCAAGGGTTCATCGAGCAATGGTTCATTGCAGGGGTTCATCGCGCCTGAATCTGCCGCTGGAGACGAGAGCATGGCAAATGGACTTGCCGCCTGTTCACCCTTCGCCTCCCTGTGCGGCCGCGCTGTGCCACAGGGTCTTCAGCCCTCCGACCGCCATTCCCAGCAACATGGTCGCAGCGCCACCGGCCACGATGGTCGCCTTCGCTCCGATCCCGTTCACGGCCAATCCGCCGATGAGTTGGCCGATCGGCAGTCCCGCGCTTGTCACGGATTGGGTCATGCCGTAGACCGCTCCGCGGTAGCGGTCCGGCACGAGACGCTGTTGCCAAGTGGCCGAGACGATGTTGTACGGCGCAAAGACGAAACCGCCGCAGAATAGTGCCAGCATGGCCTGCCATGGACGCTCGGCCAGCCCAGCTACGCCGCTGAAAAATCCCCAGCCGAGAATGATTCCCGCGACAAGGACGCGCAGGGTCCAGCGGGGGCGGTACTGATTCCAGACGATGGTCCCCAAGAGCAGTCCCACCGCAAAACTGCTCCAGATGAGGCCCAGCGTCGCCGCGCCGGCGTGGAAGACGCGGGTCACCAGCAGCGGCAGGGCCGGTTCCAGCGGACCGTAGGTGAGATTGAAAAATAGTGTGATGACAACAAACAGCAGAAAAAGTGGATTTTGCAAAAGAAACCGCCTTGCGCTCACGGGTTCCGGCTCTGCGGGGCTGTTCTGCGGGGATTGCGGCGCGGGCGCCCGGTATTGCGCAGAGGGAATGGTCCATAGGGACAGTATGTAGAGGATATAGCACGCGGAGGTGACGGCCAGGGTTATGGGCGCCCCCGCGAATCCCACGAGCACTCCGCCCAGGGCCGGACCTCCCAGCGTCACCAGGCTGCTCCGGACCTGCGACAGGCCGTTGGCGCGTTCCAACTCGCCGTCGGCCACGATGTTCGGGAGCAGCACGCCGCGGCCAATCATGGATATCGGCGACAGCGCCGCCGCCACGGCGACCAGGGCGACGAGAAGCGGGAAGGTCAGGCGGTGAACCCAGGTCAAGAGAGGGATAGACAAATAGATGGCGGCCTGCGCGGCGTTGTCCAGAATCATCAAAGTCCGCCGCGGGAACCGGTCCAGCGCCCAACCGACCGCGGAACTCGTGGCCACCCGCGCGATCGGGACCACCGCCAGCACCATGGCAATGCGCACGGAGGATCCGGTGGTCTGCAGCACGAACCAGATGAGGGCGATGGTGCTGAACTGCAATCCCAGCAATACCAGGGTCGAGCCGGCCCAATAAGCGACAAACAGGCGATTTCTCAGCAATGTCCGGTACGACTTCACCCAGGTACCCCTCTCTTCGCCGACAACGCCGACGATTTCATGGAAGCACCGCTTCATCCATGAAAGCACCGCTTCATCCGTGGAAGCACCGCTTCATCCATGAAAGCACTGATTCATCCATGGAAGCACTGATTCATCCATGAAATCACCGCTTCATTCATGGAAGCACTGTTTCGTCCATGGAAGAACTATTTAATATCTTAAACACCAACTCACCCATGAAAGTACTGATGCATTCTTGGGGGCGCTTCATTTCTGAAAATACTTGAAGCCAACTCACAGCACGTACACGTATAACGTCCGGTCCTGAAAAACCTGCTCAATGATCTGTTCGATGACATTCCAGTCTCCGCCGCCGAGGCCCGCTCCGATCTTCGGCATGCCGAGCACATCTTCTGCCGCCATCCCGTCGCGAAGCGCCTCCAGGCAGTGTTCCAATGCGGCATAGTCCGTATTGATCCAGCCGGGCCGATGCACCCAGTCGTCCTGTGCGTACAGGTTTGCGATTACGAGACCTGAATGGGTGCGGACCGTCTGGACGGCTCCGAGCCGCTGCCGGCCCTCCTGGTACCACAGGCGCTGCGCGCGGTCGACCTCCGGGAAGCGCCGGGCGATCTCGCGCGCGATACCCGCGCCGAACGACCCGCGGCAGTTGCACTGGTGCGCGACGACCGTCAGTCCGTCGCTGCCTTCAAATACATTTCCCTTGCGGTACACGATCGGCATTTGGCAAAACTCCCCCCGCCCGCTCGTCGACACTGGGAACATTTGCAGTGAGCGGATGGTTGCGACGGCTTCCATCAGGCGTGGGTCCCGCCTGCTCGTCGACACAGGGAACATTCGCCGTCAGTTCGGATTTTGACGGCACAGGGAACATTTGCCGTCAGTCTGGGTTCCGTTTCCCATATCTCATTTTACACGATGCAGTTTCCGCAGGGGGGCTGGAAGAGGGGCTCAATGGCAGAGTTGCGCACCGATCTCGCAAGCAACCGTCGTTGACTCCCTGGAGGCGGGAGTTGTCGCACGAAGTAATCTACTTCACGCCAATCCGCATCCGATAGCTGAAGAGGATATCCAGTGTCGCGCCGCGGAAGAATTTCTCCGCACGCTCCCTGAATGCGGCGATTTCCTCGTTCAATCCTGCCGCAAATGCCGGACCAGCCTTCTGGACGGCCTGCAATCCGCCCTGACTGAGCGCGAGGCCGATGTACCGACCGGCGTCGCAGGGTTGCCGGTCGTGAAAAACGATCTCCTTGGTGAACCGGAATACCCCGCTTTCGTTCATATTTTTCAGATGATCCTCCTTGCGCCACTTCTTCACGGTGCTCTTTGTCACGATGTCCTTTTGGCCGGTCGGGGCGGCGGTAATGGCCTCCACCCTGTCCATCAGCCGGAGGTAGTGATCCTCAATCTCCCAATGCACGGTCGGCGGCCAGTCGCAGTCGTAGGCGGCGAAGATCCCGCCTCTGCGCAGGACGCGCGCCGCCTCTTTGAGAGTGCTTTGCGGTTCCATCCAGTGAAAGGATTGGGAGTAGGTCAGGATGTCCGCACTTTCTCCCTCCAGGTCGAGCTGATTGGAGTAGCCCTGAACAAAGGAGAGGCGGTCCGCGCCGCCCAGGCGGCGCAATTTTTCCCGCGCCTTGCCGATCATGTCGTCGTTCGGCTCCACGCCGATGATCCGGTCTGCGTGCTCCTGCCAGATGAAGGAGGACAATCCCGTGCCGCAGCCCAGGTCCACGACGACGGTCGGCTTTCTGCCAAGGTGCTTTGTCAGGATCTCGACCACCAGTCGCGGGGCGGCGGGGCGGTAGCGGTCGTATTCTTCCTCGAAGCCGGAAAACCGCTCCACATTGCCGATCACAATTCCGGCGGCGGTATTCCCGGCGGCCACATTCTCTACGGCCGCATTCTCAGGAGTCATATTCTCAGCGGTCATCTCAATGCCTCCATTCTTAGCGCCATACTCAGGCTGCTTTCTTGGTTGGCGTTCTCGTTCCTGCCGCTACTCCTGTTTTTTCGTCTTCCGGGGTCATATGCGAACTCTCCCTCGGATGCTGTTTTGGAATACATTTTCTCTGGCAGCCGTCGTTTTTTGCCGGTCGCCATTCTCTGTCAGATGCAGGCACTCCTTTGCGAAACTTGCGATGAGAAAAAGAGGTGCCTGCGATCCGACAAACCTGTAGACTATCGCCGACGCAAAACCAAACCTACACAGGATACGACACCGGTCAGCACATTTTCATTTTACCGGAGATCGACATCGATAAGGGCGAGATTCGCTGCGTGCCCTGTGCTGTCCTTCGAATTGCTGCCTCCGGTATAGCATGGGCGAGCCGCTCCGGGCAATAAGAGGGTTGTTAGGGTTAATAGAGGGTCCTCCGTACAAACTGGATATTGTATGAATGGAGGATGATAGAATGGCAAAAACATACACCCCAGCTGGGGGCGTCAATAAGACCTTGGCTAGGGTATTGGCGAGTCAAGCGCTCTTCTATTATCGCACGTGCGGCGTGGTCAATCCAGATGCCGCCGACGCAAGGTTTTGTCCACGCACGCCATGTCCACGCACAGCGGAAATGGCTTCCAGGCGCGTGTGGCCGCTCTTCTTTACGCCGATGCGCATTCGGTAGCTGAAGACGACGTCGAGTGTGCGGTCGCGGAAGTATGTCTCGACCCTGTTACTGAACGCTACAATATCGTTGCTCAGCAAATCCGGATCCACCTTGTGGACCGCCTTCTGCCCTCCCTGACTGAGCGCCATTCCGACGTGCCGCTCTCCGTCGCACGGCTGACTGTCGTGGCAGACGATCTCCTTCGTGAAGCGGAACTCCATGCTGTCCATCATGTTTGCGAGGTAGTCTTCCTACCGCCACTTCCTCACTGCGTCGAGTTCGAGGGACAGCGTCGCGGCGACCGCATCCACCCTGTCCTGCAGGCTGGCGTAGCGCTTCTCGATCTCACAGTGTACGGTCGGCGGCCAGTCGCAGTCGTAGGTGGCAAATATCCCGTCCGTGCGGATCACGCGGACCACCTCCTGGAGGGTGCTCGACTGATCCATCTAGTGAAACGACTGTGAACAGGTCACGATGTCTGCGGTCTCAGCGGCAAAGTCCAGTTGATTTGAGTAGCCAGACACAAAGGATAGACTGACTGTAGCGTGGGAACGGTCGCCCGGGTCGCGGAGGTCTCCGCCGTCGAGGCTGTCGCTGTGCCGGGGCTGTTGCTGTGGTCGGAGCGGCCGAGGCGGCGCAGTTTGTTCTGCGCCTTGCGGATCATGTCGGGACTCGTTTCCACGCCGACGCTCCGGTTCGTTTGATCCCGCCATACAAAGGAGTCCAGCCCCGTGCGACGAGGCACTTCGTGTGAATGTCTACGATCATCCGCGGCGCGGCAGGACGGAAGCGGTCGTACTCGTCCTCAATGCAGGAGATCCGCTTTGCGTTCCCCACCACATTGTCAGCGACAATGTTATCCGGAATCACGATCAGGCCTTCTTGAGATGCGAGTGCGACAAGCGGCTCCCGTTGTCTCTGGTATAGCAGAAGGATGCCCGACGGAACGAGGAAAAGAAAATCGCCCGAAGGCATCACGGCTGAATTATCGAACACGCGTGACAATCCACTAGTGCTCAACTCTGGGAGTCACCGCATCAAGAAAGTGCTTGACTGCAAGAAGGTACCATGGTAAAATTCTCATGAACCTTTGCGTTACAATCCACTACATATGGAGGTGATTCTTGTGTTCGACTCGTACCCCGTGGAACGCCTTTTGCGGCTCCGCTACCCGGTCTTCGGTGAATCGGTGCCCACGGACCAAGGCGAGGGCGTCTATGCATCGATCTGCCGACACGCTCCGCAGTTGCATGCGCTCGGTGGGTTGGCCATATCACCGATCTGCGGAGGCACGTACGTCGGGACGCGCCTACACCTAATCCGACAAGCGCACCTGTTCATCCAAACGTCCCAGGAAACCGTTGCCGTTGCCGTGGGACTGGCAGGGAAAACACTGGACGTAAAAGGGGCGTCCATTCGCCTTGGACCAGCGAATTTAAGCTTAATCCAGCCCGCGGCATCATTGCAAGCGCGTTTTGTCACCATGAAGAATGCGTGCGAACCTGAAGATCTTGCCGGTCGCCTGGAGGCGCATCTACAGGAGCTCGAGTCCGGGGGATCCTCGGTAGAGGTGCTGCGCAGGCGGGTCATGACCATACACGGGAAGAAGGTCGTCGGATTCGGCGTGCGCTTGATGAACCTTTCTGAAAGCGCCTCCATTGCTCTGCAAGTGGACGGGTATGGAGGTCGCAGGAGGTTTGGCGCCGGCTTTTTCTTGCCAATAAGCGGGGTGCGCACGAATGCCGTCGTATAGACCACTGATGGCCAAACGCGTCGGCAAGGATGGACGCGGAGCCGACTGGTCGGCGACTCTTTACGGACATTCGCGCCAGTGTCTCGATATCGCGGATTGGTTGGCTGACGGGCAAGCGGAGGATCTTCTGGCGATGTCCGGGGTCGTTGACCGGGAATACGTGGAGTGGTTCCGCGTTGCTCTCAGGATGGCGGCCGCCGTGCACGACGCAGGGAAAGCGACGGACGCGTTTCAGCGCATGCTGCGCGGAGGGCGCGCGCCGCACCTGATCCGTCACGAGATGGTTTCGCTCTGGATGGTGACCGAGCTTGAAGGTTTGAGGGAGGCGGTCATGACCTCACTCGGGGCCCAGAACGTGTCGGACTGGCGGATGGTGTTGTTTAGCAGTGCCATTGTCGGGCATCATCTGAAATTTCCGCGGAAGCTTCCTCGGGACGAGAGGGGACCGTCTTTCAATCGTGACGAGATTACTGTTCTGTTGGAGTCCTTAAAGGCAGATCGTCTTTTCACGTTGGTGGAGACTGTCTCCGGAACGACCGTGGTCACGCCCGAATGGGACACTGCGCTGGAGAAGGGATTCTCGTGGGAGGACTGGGAAGAGGCGATTCGCGAACCGCTCCGGGATGCGCTCTTGAGATTCGAGGACAGCCCGACTCATCGCAGGTTGGGCTCTCTTCTTCGCGGCGCCTTGGTGGCGGTCGACACGCTTGGGTCGGGACTCTGTGAAAATATCAATGACTGGAACGAGACGCTTGTACGTCTCCGCGCGCGGGTGGAGGACAAGGATCTGCCTGCTGTCCTGGGTGAACTGGTTGCCGCTCAGCGAGGGGGCAGCATGAACACCGAGGTTGCTGAGATAACGGAATTTCAGGAGCGTGTAGCGGCGCAGACGTCGGACATAGTTGTTGTGGATGCCGGGTGCGGATCGGGGAAAACGGTGGCGGCCTATCGGTGGGCGCAGGCGCGAGGAGCGCAGAGCATGTTCTTTACGTTCCCCACTACGGCTACGGCAACACAGAGTTTCGATGACTATTCGACACCTCTTGGGGAACGGGTGCAGTTGATGCATTCGCGCAGCGAGATCGATATTGAATTGCTGCCGCCATCTGGCGAGGATGTGCACGAGCAGTCTCCCGACGAGGATCTCGCGGTTTCCGACGTGATCAGTCATCTGCAATACCCTGCGACGACCTGTACGGTGGACACGCTGCTGCGGATCCTGACGAACTACCGACCCTCCGTTTGCCTTCTGCCGAGACTGTGCACGGCCTGTCTTGTATTCGATGAGGTGCATGCGTACGATGACGTCCTATTCGAGCACTTTATCGCGTTTCTCGAGGAGTTTCATCTGCCGACGCTGGTGATGACGGCTTCGTTGCCCCCCTCGCGCCGTACGAGGATTGAGGAGATTCAGGGACGGAGCGTGGCCTTCGTCGACGGGCCGGAGAAGCATGAGGCGCGCTTGCGGTACCGCTTGGCCGATACCACACACCTGACAGACCTTCCTGTTGACGTGGTTCTGGGGCATGCGGCACAAGGCGGGAAGGTGCTGGTGGTGGCCAATACGGTGAGGCGTGCCATCGAATGGTTTATCAAGTTGAGCACGATGAATGTCGACGAGGATCTGTCCGTCCTGCTTCTGCACTCCCGCTACAAGTATATGGACAGGGTGATGCGCCAGAGGCACTTGTCGGAGACCTTTCGGTCAAAGAGTGGGAAGGTGATTGCCGTCACGACGCAGATCTGTGAATTGAGCTTCGACATCTCGGCGGGTCTGCTGGTCTCCGACATGGCGCCGCTCCCGTCCCTTGTACAACGTATGGGCCGTCTGAATCGAACGGCTGCTGATGGCGACCCCTGCAGGGAGGTGGTGCTGATCGAGCCTCCAAGGCCTGCGCCGTATTGTTCGCGTGAGATGGCCTTAGCGGAGAGGGGGATGGCCGACTTGGCCGAGCATCACGGTTCAGGGTTTTCGCAACAGGTTCTCCGGGAACTCCTGGAGACATTCTCGGAGACGCCCGAGGCCGATAGTCACGTCCCTTTTGCTTGGAGAATGCTGTATACGGCGAAGGTCGGTGATTCAATCCGGCGCCACGGCTATACGGTGGACGTGATCATGGAAACGGATTATGCCGCGTTTGATGCTTCGGGAGAGAGGAAGAAACGCACACTTCCACTCCCTCAACGAAGGTTTACGCGAGCACAATTGTCGAAACGATGGCGTCATTGTATTGTCGTGCCTGATGACTCTGTTGTGTACGATGGCGGATCACTCGGAACGGGCGGGAGGTGGGCGGACGATGATGAGCGATCTGACCTTTGATCTTGCGGAACCAGGGATGACCCCTTGGCATCGTGCGGGTTTGGTTGGTCTGGTAGCGAGCTGTGAGGGGCGCGAACCGATCGCGGGGTGGAAGCCGGACTATCTCTCCAAGGCCCGGGTGCGGTTTCGCGATGTCGATCTTTCGACAGAGGGACTGCACGCGCTGATGACTTCTCTGTACCGAATCAACCGTGACGGCCTGATCCGCTTTCCGGTTCTGGGGGATGCCAACGAGGCGAGGCTTGCCGAGATCCAGGGTGTGCTGTTGAACACGTTCCTGCAGCACCCGCAGTCGAGGGTCGCCGCCAAGACGTACAGGGACGTCGCGGCGTCGGAGTACGGCGACGAACCCTTTCGCTATCTGCCTCTTACAGATTTTCGGCACCGGTCCAGGGACGTGTGTGAGAAGCTGGCATCCGCTTTCGCTACTGGGCAGCTCATGGATATCGCGGGATGGGCGATGCCGGGCGGGGTGGTCCGCCATGTGGCCCATTCGCGTACAGCTTTGCGGGATCCGGCCCACCGATATCTTCTCCTCATATGCTCACCGCTGGGGTCGTTGTGGCACAGGGCTGTGTCCTACGTCTCCAACGGTGACTTCGATCCGAAGACACAGGCGATTGTCGTCGTTCCCAATGCGAGTGATGTCGAATCGACTGTCAAAGGGCTGCGCCGTCGCGCCAGGATGGAGGCTGGCGCCACAACCACGCAGTGGGTGACTGGCGTGTCGGATGCGGCTCTGCAGGCAGGTCTCTCCATTTCCTTTCAGCAGGCGCGCGATGTCGTCGTTTCGGCAGAGTTCTATGTCTTGCGTTTTGGGAAGGTCGGGTGGAGCAAACAGCAGGTCACGCGGACCGCTGTCCTCACGGTCAAGGTCTCGGGCATCGCCCTGCGGAGGTATGAGCTTATGCAGACCGCATTGGCGAATCAGAGGCACGGTGAACATGCGTTCCAGTTTACGATGCCGATGCGGGAGCAGATCGCGCGAAATATTCTGGAGGGCAGACCGTGGTACTTAGGCTACAGTGACTACGCGTCGGGTCAGTTAGGAAAGCGGATGGGATTCTGGAGAGAGGGGTTGCGTGAATTGGTCGGTCGGTCGGAGTTGTGGGACGGTGAACGCAAGAGGGATTTTGTGGCGCTTATGCACAATGGCGTTCGCAACCGCCTGGGCCAAGTGAGCGCACGCGCCAGCGAGGCCGGAGCAGACAAGAACAGTGTGTTCACCCGGGAATATCAACGCATGGTGCTGGAATTCTCTCATTGTCGGACGCACGAGATGTTCCGCGAGACCCTGATGCGGTTCGTGGCAAACTCGCGCCCGCGTCTGTCCGGATCTGAGGGCGCGGTGGAGCGCGATATTCTCATGCAGGCGTTCACGGCGTCCGAGTGGCGGGAACTGCGGGATCTGTGCCTTTTGGCGATCGCCACCTATAGAGGCCGCCATGAGGAAGAGATCGTTCCCGTAATGGAAGACGATGAGTTGGGGAGCGCAGCAGACGTTGTGCCGGGAGAAGTTAATTAGGTCAGGGGGAAGGGCAAATGTCCATTCATGTCCATGGAACGATTGTGACACAGTACGGTGTGGCCGCCAACAACCGGGGTGAAACAGAGGGGAATATGACAACACTCCAGAAGATCCTCTGGAAACAACTCACCCATACGACCGTGTCCGCTGAGGCCATCCGCTATGCCTTGCGCTTGCAATGGCAGCACCGCTTCGCGGAAACGCAGGACCCTCTCTTTGAGACGAACCGCGTCTGGGATCCAGAGTCCGGGGATGCCGGCGACTTTCGGATTACGGATCAGTCCTTTTCGGCTGAGCGTTTCATTGACGACGACGCGATGGGTTACATGGACGCGAAGGCGCCCAAGGAGGAGGCAAACGTCGAGGAACAGGTTGACAAGACGGATAAATCCGCGAAGAAGAAGTCAGGCAGGGTAAAAGGCTCGACCACCGCTCGGCGAGGACCGTTGGAGGTGGCGCGTGCGGTCTCGCTCCATCCTTTTAATGGTGAAACTACGTTCAATGCGCGGGGCGGGCAGAAGGGTCGCACTTCCATCTATGCAACGGAGGTTCATGCGACCGCATACCAGTATTCGTTTTCCGTGACGCCAGCCGAATTACGTGTCCCGCGGCGGATAGAGGCTATACTGAGTGCGTTCTCCTCGCTGGACGCGGTGGGCGGTAATCACGGGCGGTTTCTCTATGACTTCTCACCCGCTCTGTGCATCTATCGCCTGACGGCCGATCCGGCGCCCCGCATCCTCTATGTCGCCGACGCAGTGGAGAGCCAGGGAGGAGCGGTGTCTCTTGTTGCACTGGTGCGCCGTATCGAAGCCGGTGACATTGAGGCCAGCGAAGTGACTGTGGGCGGGGAACTTCTTTCGCAGGTAGACGCTCAGCGGCTACGGGGGCTCGGAGCGCGTGTTTTTGGAGGCGTCAAGGCAGCGACAGAAGATGCTTTGCAGCGATTGAAGGGGTGACGTCGTGGAGAGATCGCCGAATTCCGAGAACTTTGTCTGGCTTGCGGTATCCGTTCCGATCGCGTCCTTTGCCGTTCCGTTCGCGCGCGAGTTCGCGGAGTCTTATCCCTTTCCGCCTCCGACCACTGTTTACGGTATGCTGCTTTCCTATGTTGGGGAGACCAATCGCCTTCAGTACGAGGGGTCCGAGATTCTTGTGGCAGTTACGAGTCTTGCCGCGCCGTCGGTCATTTTACGGAAGACCCGGCGTGTCAAGTCGACGGACTTAAACAGTAAGGAGAATTCTCGACCGGACTATCAGACGCTCCTCAGCGGCATGAACTTTATCGTCGGAGTGCGTGACCGCGCACGCAGTCGCGGAGATGGACTGGATGACCAGATCAGACATGCGTATAGCCATCCGTCTGCTGTGCAGCGTTTCGGTGGACTCTCATGCGGGGAAAGCCATAATTTGGTAGATACCGTGGATGTCCTGGAGTGGTGCGAGATTGTTCATCGCTACGGCGACGCGGAAGTCTGGATGCTCGCGCCAGATGCTGATGGGGAATGGTCTGTTCCGGTCTGGGTAGACCATGTTGGATCATCTGGGACAGTGTGGGCTCGGGCCTCTTTTCGGACAGCGTCGGTCGCGATCATGTCGAAAGGCTTTGTTATCTCTTCAACCAGCCAGATCGCATAGTATTTTTTCAGTTTCGATGTTTGCACCACCTTCCATTCGCGGATACTGGGGAGTAGAAAGCGACGGGGGTGGCGTTCATGTCGGTTGAGATCCATGATCGGCGTCAGTCGTCTACAAGGGTCATGGCGTTACACGCGATCGAATACTGTGAACGACTGTTTTATCTGGAAGAGGTCGAAGAGATTCGCGTGGCCGACAAGGCAGTGTATGACGGTAGACGGCTCCATGAACAACTACCGGAATATGTCGAGGTTGCCTCGCTGACACTGGAGAGTGACTCCTTGCGGCTCTACGGCAAGGTCGACGTCGTTCGTTCCGCGGGAGATGAGTGGATCCCGTTTGAGTACAAGAAAGGGCATGCCCGTAAGGAGACCGGCAAACAGATCAGTGCCTGGCCGTCGGATGAGATTCAGGTTGCCGCGTACGCGATGCTGCTTGAAGAGTATTATGGGCACGAAATTCTGGAGGGGCGAGTATTCTATGCGGCCGACCATCGTACGGTTGTGGTCCCGGTGGATACTGCCATGCGGGCGAGAGTTGCAGCCGCTCTGGAGAGGGCAGACCTGCTACGCAGATCCACTCAACGGCCGTCGGTGGCAACAAATGAACGTCTCTGCGCCAGATGTTCGCTCGCGCCGATCTGTCTCCCGGAGGAGGAGCGATTTGCAATGGACGAAGCTGCTCCTTTGCCTCGCTATTTCCCACCGGATAGGGACCTTCTGGACGTGCACGTGACCGTTCCTGGTTCCTCCGTCAGGCGATCGGGTGGCACCGTCGTGATTGACGTCCGGGACGGCGAGAAGGAGGAGATTCCTACCGGTGATCTCGGCTCATTGAACATTCATGGCAATGTCCAGATTACAACTCAGACATTGCATATGTGCTCCCATGACGGTATTCATGTGCACTGGTTTACCGGTGGAGGCAAGTACGTTGGGAGCCTTGCAAATTCCGCCGAAGGGGTCCAACGCAGGCTTCGTCAATATGCAGGTTTGACCGATTCAGCGATGCGTTTGCGGCTTGCGGCCTCGTTGGCCGCGGCGAAGGTCGAGAGTCAGCTGCGGTATATGTTACGGCTGTCGCGAGGAGACACGCGGGAGGTCATGACGGACGAACTGGCTACGCTGCGCGAATGTCTCAGAAAGATGAGGCAATCGTCGACGCTTGAGGAAGTCCGTGGATGGGAGGGGCTCGCGGGTCGGGCGTATTTCGGCTGTTTGTCTATACTTGTCGCGTCTGACGGGGCGGGCATGGAACTTAACGGGCGCAATCGTCGACCGCCGCGAGACCCGGCTAACGCGCTTCTGTCGTTTTGGTATGAAATGCTATACCGTGACTGCGTGGAGGCGATCATAACGGTCGGATTGGATCCTGCGATCGGAATTTTGCATCAGCCGCGTTCTTCGGCCTACCCGTTGGCCATGGACCTGATGGAACTGTTCCGGGTGTCGCTGTGTGACACCGTTTTCGTCGGAAGCGTTCATCGCAAGCAATGGAGAGCGGACGAGGACTTCGTTCGGACGGGCGTGAAATGCTGGTTGAACGATGAGGGGCGAAAGAAGGCAATCCAACTGTACGAACGACGGAAACAGGACGTCTGGAAGCATCCGGTCATTGGGTACTCGTTGAGTTACGATCGAGCGCTGGAGCTTGAGGTGAGACTACTCGAAAAAGAGTGGTCAGGCGCACCCGGGCTCTTTGCCAATAACCGGATCAGGTGACGGCGCTATGACGACATCGCGACATCACTATTTGATCTGCTACGACATTCGTGACGACAAGCGATGGAGAAAATGCCACAAGCTCATGAAGACGTATGGTGAGGCGGTGCAGTACTCTGTGTTTCAATGCCAGCTCACGGACCTGCGGATGGCAAAGCTGCGCTGGGAGCTTGCAGCCATACTTGCCGACGAGGACAGTCTTCTGATTGCTCCTATTCAAGCGCCAGATGTCAATCGTATCGTGCAGTGGAACCTTCAGTCGATCATCAAGGACCGAACCGATCGGTTCAGGACGTTTTGAGCCATGGGGCGGAAATTCAAGTATCATGGTCATTTTTTGGCTTTCGACGGCCAGAGACCAGTGAATCGGTTGTGGGGTTTGGAAAGATCGGTCACGGGACATAGGGAGGTGCTTGCGATGGGTTTTTTCTTGTCAGCAAAGGCGAAGCGGCGTTCATGCGGCATTTCGACCCAGCGAAGGTCCTCACAGCCGAAGGAAGATGTACATGCTTGAAACAGTGTGGGATAATGCCTTGTGCGGCCTGGCTTTAAAGTGCGGGCCGTGACGACAGCTGTGATGCCGAAAGGCGTTGAGCACGGGTTGATCATGCCCCTTTTAATGAGAAACTTTGAGGTGACGACAGCTGTGATGCCGAAAGGCGTTGAGCACCGGTCTGGTTTTAGTTCGGGTAGACGCGCTATGACGTGACGACAGCTGTGATGCCGAAAGGCGTTGAGCACCTGCGCAGAACCGAATGATCATCGAACGAATAGTGTGACGACAGCTGTGATGCCGAAAGGCGTTGAGCACTCATTACCGCAGGGACGATCACCAGTAATGGACAAGTGACGACAGCTGTGATGCCGAAAGGCGTTGAGCACCCGAGTGTGCCAAGCCAAGCCACGCGCTACAAAGGCGTGACGACAGCTGTGATGCCGAAAGGCGTTGAGCACGACGTATCAGCGGGCGCGTGTGTGGGTACGTCCGGGGTGACGACAGCTGTGATGCCGAAAGGCGTTGAGCACGCACACAGGGATCACTCTCCGTCGTATACCGTTTTGTGACGACAGCTGTGATGCCGAAAGGCGTTGAGCACATTATCGCGGCCCTGCTGTCCTTGTATATGATGAGTGACGACAGCTGTGATGCCGAAAGGCGTTGAGCACAAGTAACGGGGGCCTATTGGGTGACAGAAAGTATGTGACGACAGCTGTGATGCCGAAAGGCGTTGAGCACCTAGTCGGATCGGGCATAGTAGGCGGCGTCAGAGTAGTGACGACAGCTGTGATGCCGAAAGGCGTTGAGCACGGGAAAATCGGGTTTTGTCGCGCATCATTTGAACGTGACGACAGCTGTGATGCCGAAAGGCGTTGAGCACCTAAATCCTCCGTGTTCTTTATAGAAGAGGAAAGTGTGACGACAGCTGTGATGCCGAAAGGCGTTGAGCACACGTATGGGCGCATGACTGGTGCGTGTCACAGACGTGACGACAGCTGTGATGCCGAAAGGCGTTGAGCACTTTCTGGTTCTTATACTGCCGGCCCCTCCAGTTCCCGTGACGACAGCTGTGATGCCGAAAGGCGTTGAGCACCGCTTGTCGTCGCGTTCCTGGCTAAGCATTACGGTGGAGGTGACGACAGCTGTGATGCCGAAAGGCGTTGAGCACCATGGTTCCGACCGCGCGATTCGAGCTTGCCACCTATGTGACGACAGCTGTGATGCCGAAAGGCGTTGAGCACTTGGTGAAACTTATAAAGGTTACATTGTTACGCCTGGTGACGACAGCTGTGATGCCGAAAGGCGTTGAGCACAGATTCAGCTTACTTTTAATTCCCGAGATTGGAGTACTTGTGACGACAGCTGTGATGCCGAAAGGCGTTGAGCACCCCGGAAAAGGCGTTTTGCCCTTCGAGGATGGCAGCGTGACGACAGCTGTGATGCCGAAAGGCGTTGAGCACATCGGTTGCACGTGGCCGCGCTAGATAGTGCCGTAGAGTGACGACAGCTGTGATGCCGAAAGGCGTTGAGCACGCCTCGGCAGACAATTTGTGTAAAATACGAAACGTGTGTGACGACAGCTGTGATGCCGAAAGGCGTTGAGCACCGGGCTGTTAGTCTGCCCGCACTGCCCAAACGACGGTGACGACAGCTGTGATGCCGAAAGGCGTTGAGCACTACTGCCTCATCACTCCCGCCCACACGAGGCCAACGTGACGACAGCTGTGATGCCGAAAGGCGTTGAGCACGACAGAATCGAAGTGACCGTGGAGTGGCGCTGCCGTGACGACAGCTGTGATGCCGAAAGGCGTTGAGCACGAGAGTGCCGTGTTCGGCTGCCCGTCCGTTGCGGGAGGTGACGACAGCTGTGATGCCGAAAGGCGTTGAGCACACGGTGCCCTTGTGCTGGAGTGCGTGGCGCAGGAGGGTGACGACAGCTGTGATGCCGAAAGGCGTTGAGCACAAACATCCATCCAGTATCCAGCTACACCTCCGGCGCGTGACGACAGCTGTGATGCCGAAAGGCGTTGAGCACCAATTCCCGAGCGCCTTCAGCCGCGCGACGCGATTGTGACGACAGCTGTGATGCCGAAAGGCGTTGAGCACCGGCTCCTGATAGAACTACAGGTAAATCTGAAACAGTGACGACAGCTGTGATGCCGAAAGGCGTTGAGCACTACACAGTGCGCACTATCAGCACTGGGACTTCGAGTGACGACAGCTGTGATGCCGAAAGGCGTTGAGCACCAGGTCTTCTAATTTTGGAGGGGAGGTGAAAACTTGGTGACGACAGCTGTGATGCCGAAAGGCGTTGAGCACCTGATGCCGCGCTTCTGCCGGGCTTCCCTGATCTTGTGACGACAGCTGTGATGCCGAAAGGCGTTGAGCACAAGTCAAAGAAGAAAGTAGGCGATCAGTTTGAGTGTGACGACAGCTGTGATGCCGAAAGGCGTTGAGCACCGTGGTCAGCAGGTCGACAATCAGTTTGCTGGCGTTGGTGACGACAGCTGTGATGCCGAAAGGCGTTGAGCACACCCATCGGTTCGCCGTGACGCCTTCGGGCGACGAGTGACGACAGCTGTGATGCCGAAAGGCGTTGAGCACTCCAGATTCCATGCCTGCAACGCGCCGGATGCACGATGTGACGACAGCTGTGATGCCGAAAGGCGTTGAGCACCCCCCGATCGTCCACCCGATCGCCGCGGCCGTCCCGGTGACGACAGCTGTGATGCCGAAAGGCGTTGAGCACTGTACACGTCAGACACACTGTTTGACGGTACTCTGGGTGACGACAGCTGTGATGCCGAAAGGCGTTGAGCACCGATGAATACATAGTTACATAAATCCCCCAATGTTTGTGACGACAGCTGTGATGCCGAAAGGCGTTGAGCACCTCCCGGTCGGGGTTGCTCTTTTGGCGATTTTTCTCGTGACGACAGCTGTGATGCCGAAAGGCGTTGAGCACTCCCACACCAGCGTGGTGGCGGGGTTGGTTGTATCGTGACGACAGCTGTGATGCCGAAAGGCGTTGAGCACATCAGGCCGGACTGCGGGACGCTGCGTCCAGCGACGTGACGACAGCTGTGATGCCGAAAGGCGTTGAGCACAATTGGAACGCGGTGGTCGGCGCATAAGGACGGCTGGTGACGACAGCTGTGATGCCGAAAGGCGTTGAGCACCAACTCAAAGTGGTGAGGCGGTTAATAGTCTTACGGGGTGACGACAGTTGTGATGCCGAAAGGCGTTGAGCACCAGTCTGTGAGTATTTTCGCCCGTCATTGTTGGCGTGACGACAGCTGTGATGCCGAAAGGCGTTGAGCACCAACCGGACCATAACACCGGCTAGACGGGAGGGCTGTGACGACAGCTGTGATGCCGAAAGGCGTTGAGCACGCAGATTGGGAACAAAAAAATCTTGTGCTATACGAACCCTCATCAGTTTTTGGTTTATGATATTTCGTATAATTGGGATGTAGGACTGGAGGTGGCGGGATCAGTCCAGACGGCGCAGGACCATAGAGACCCTCTGCCGGAGTGAGAGAAAGAAAAATTGCTGTGCCGAGAGAAAAAAATGAAGGGGACGGGGTGGCCTTGCTGAGCCGAAGGGTGGTGACCCTGGCCTGCATTCGGCCGGGGAGTCTGCAGGGGGCTGTGAATGAAGCGCTCCACGGGGCGTTTTTTCACCTTGTGAAGGATTGGGATTCCACGGCCGCGACGGACTTGCACGGGGT
>JAJZZT010000323.1 GCA_021797415.1 Bacillota bacterium | reverse complement strand
GCATGATCGCCGGCTGCGACATTGCTCTGGGCTTGCTCGCGGCGTACGCATCCAGTTCGCCGGGCGGGATGCAGGTACTCTGGCGCAATGCGGACAACGGTCTCGCGCTCCGCTTGCTGCGTGCCGGACTCGTGCATGCGGCGGCGGTGCATACGCCGTCCTCATCTTTGGTGGAGCGGGTGCGAAACCGGGGAGATGCCTGGGTGAATTTTGCTTCCTGGCAGGTGGGGTGGATCCTGCGCCGCTCTGACGGACGCGGTTTTGCCGGAGTGGGCGATCTTGCGGCGGGACGGCTGCGGCTGGTGAACAGGCCGGCCGGCTCGGGAGTGCGCGCTTTGCTGGACAGCCTGCTGCGCGAAGCGGGGGTTGACGGGCCGTCCATCCCAGGCTACGACCGCGTAGTCGACGGCCACCTCCAGGTCGTGGACGCCGTGGCGATGGGTATCGCCGATGTCGGGATCGGCATGGCGAGCGCGGCTGTGCTGGCCGGCCTCGCATTTCTTCCGATTCGCGAAGAGTCGTGCGATATCGTCATCCCCGGCGATCTGGCGGAAGACGAGGAGGCGCAGCGGGTGCTGGATGCGCTTTATTCGGATGAATTTCGCTGGGATCTGGAGCGGTTTGGTCCGTATGATGTCAGCAGGACAGGCCGGTCCACCCTGTGATTTTGGGAACGGCCAGATCGGTGCGCAGGGCCATGCGAAAATGGCTCTTCTAGATCGGTGGACAGAGGCGTGCGAGGAGGAACGCGACGGATGGAGTCATCCTTAACAAGGGGGGTCAGCGTGAAAAGGCACAGGTGGTCAAGCAAGTGGATCATCAGGGGCGCGCTGCTTGCCGTGTCGTTCATTGCCACGGGCTGCGCGAACAGCCTGGCCGCCGGTGCCAGTGGCGGAGGTTCCAGCGCATCCGGCGCGGCGGACAAGGCTGTGGGCAAGGCTGCGGGGATGGCGAACATCGCATATGCGGGTTCGCTCCAGTTGGTTAATGACGAATTCGTCGCGCCCCTGTTCACGCGCGCGACGGGCATTCACTACAGGGGGCAGGGCGGGGGCGCGTTTGGCGTGGCGCACATGATCGCGGCCGGTGAACTGACGCCAAACGTGTTTGAGAGCATCGGCACGGCGCCGGTCAAGCTGCTCATGCCAAAGTTCACGCGGTTTGCAGTCGGCTTTGCCAGTTCGCCGCTCGTCGTCGCGTATTCTCCGACAAGTCCGTTTGCGCCGGAATTCAGGGCCATCGCCGCGGGGAAAAAACCGCTGCGCGACCTGTTCTTGCTGATGGAGCGGCGGAATTTCCACCTCGGCCGGACGAATCCCAACACGGACCCGCAGGGGCAGGCATTCATCCTCATGCTGCAGTTGGCCAATGTGTATGAACACCTGCCGAAGGGAACGGCGGCGCGCATCCTCGGCGGGCTGGCCAATCCGCGGCAGATTTTTGCGGAGGAGGCCATTTTGTCGCGCCTGCAGGCAGGGCAACTGGATGCCGCCAGCGCGTTTTTGTCCGAAGCCGTCCAGCGCCGCCTTCCCTACATCGCTTTGCCTGCGCAGATCAACCTGGGCGATCCGGCGTTCGCCCGCGCTTACAGAACCCAGTCGCTCCGACTGTCGAACGGGCAGACCGTCAGAGGGGCGCCGCTTGAGATCTACGCCACAACCGTCGGCGGCACTCCGGATTCCGCGGCGGGTCGGTCGTATCTCTCTTTCCTGCTGTCGCCTGCGGGGAGAAAAATATTTCAAAAGGAGGGCTACACACTGACCAAACCGCAGATCTTCGGCACCGCCGCAGCGATTCCCCCCGGCATCCGCAGACAGATCGCGCGATGACAGGCGATGGATTGACTGGCGATGGGTTCATGCGTGTAATCCCTGTCTTGCTGACCATGCTGGCCGGCGGCTTTTTGCTGCTGCCTGTGGCGGCGCTCGTGATGCACACGGGCGGTGCCGGGCCGGGCGCCTACTTTGCGCCGGACGTTCGGACGTTTCTTTTCACGTCGCTTGAGGCGACAGTCTACTCGATGGCGGTCATTCTCTCGCTCGGGACGGTGGCGGGCTACATGCTCGCACGCCGCAAAGGCGCGGCGTGGCGCGTGCTGGAATTTCTTCTGATGATTCCGCTGTTGTTGCCGCCGCTGGTGATCGGGCTGTTGATGATCTACGTCTACGGACCGTACGGGCTGGTGGGGCAATGGCTGGCGCATTTCCGGCTGTCGGTGACCAACACCCTGCTTGCGGTGGTGATCGCGCAGATTTATGAAGCCATGCCATACTATCTGTTCGCGGCCCAGGGGGCGTTTTCGCAAGTGGATGAGTCGCTGGAGCGTACGTCGCAGAGTCTCGGCAGACCGCCTTTGCAGACCTTCTTTCGCATCACGCTGCCCCTGGCCGCACCGGGGCTGACGGCGGGCTTTGCCATGGCGTTCGCGCGGTCGATCGGGGCGTTTGGCGCGGTGATCGTCGTTGCCTACTATCCGCATACGCTGCCTGTGGCCACCTGGATTGCGCTTGAGGAGCAGGGTCTGCCTTCCGCCTTGCTGCTGACCGTGATCTTTTTGCTTGCCGCGCTGCCGCTGCCTTTGATCCTGCTTCTGTGGAGGCGTTTGAGGCATGCTGGAAGTCTCCTGTGAAATCCGCGCCGGGCGACCGTTCCCAGTCCGTGCAACATGGCGGCTGGACGGCGGGACGCTCTGTCTGTTCGGGCCGTCCGGCGCGGGCAAATCCACCCTGCTGTCGGCTGTCGCCGGATTTTTGCCGCTGCATGCGGGTGAGATCCGCTGGGCGGGTCGCGTGATGGCCGATGCGACAAGACAGACGCCGCCGTGGCGGCGCAGGTTTGCCTATGTTGAGCAGCAGGCCAATCTGTTCAACCATCTGACCGTGCGACAAAACATCCTATACGGGACGGAGCGCGGGCGACGCAATGCGGCGATGGATATCGTGGACATGCTGGAACTGGGGCGGCATCTGGACAGGCGTCCGCGCGACCTGTCGGGCGGCCAGCGGCAGCGCGTGGCGCTGGCGCGCGCACTGGCCTCCGATCCTGTCCTGCTGTTGCTGGACGAACCGTTTTCCGCGCTGGATATTGCGGCGCGCGAGCACCTGCTGGACATGCTCGGAGTGTTTGTTCGCGACAAGAATCTGCCCGCCGTGCTGGTTTCGCACCAGTTCACTGACGTACAGCGCTTCGGCGATATGGTGGTTGTCATGGACAAGGGAGGTGTGGTGCGGACGGGGAGGCCGCGCGATGTGTTCGCCAGGCCGCAGACGCGGCGTATCGCGGAATTGGTGGGGTATCGCTATTTTGTGCGGATTTCCGCGGATGCGCTGGCTGCCGTGCATCCGGATCGCGTGCGGCTTGGCGCACACCCTGAGCTCGGGCCGGTCTACGAGGGACGTGTGCGGCGGGTTTATCCGTACGAAGGCAGGGTGCGCGCGCTGGTGGAACTGGACGCTGAGGAAGCACCGAGCGTGACTGAAGCGATCGAAGTGGCGCTGCCCGACAGCGGTCTGACCGCCGGCGACCGCGTGCGGTTCACATTGATCGATCCGCCGCGGCTGGCCGCCGGCTCAGGGGGCACATGACAGATCGGCTTTCGGCGTACCGAATTTCAGCGTACCGGCTTTCAGCGGGTAAAAAGCGGATATGCGCAAGAGGACGCCGGGCTATGTCTGGATGTACGCGTTGGCGGGGTAGCC
>JAJZZT010000114.1 GCA_021797415.1 Bacillota bacterium | reverse complement strand
AGGATATCGCAGATTCTGCATGGACATGGCCGATTCACCTCTCTGTGCGAGTCATGCGCACATGATCGTCTTTATTATTATAGACGTTTTCCCATGAGAAAAGTTTCGGCTGGATTTGCTCTTGTTAAACATTTTTTGTGTTGGCGCATCGCATATCCTGCAGTCGAATTCCGCATACTCTCCGAGAAATAAAAAACCCATGGCAGCTGAAATTTGGTTTACTCCAGTCCCCTGTCACGGTATGGAGTTTTAGGAGGGACAGTGTTGACGACTGCGATGGAAGCTGTCGAACAGGTACAGATATCCAAACGTCTGCAGGACAACGACGAATACCTGAAACAGTTGCTCGGGATCGGCGTCAGTTGGGATCTGATCGCGAAGCCGTTTGTCTTTGGCGACGTCAAGATGACGGCGTATACGGCAAACGGCTATTTTTTGACGATGAATATGGTGCTCATCGTCGAGAACCTGGAAATGACCATGAAGGAATTTGTCGAACAGCACAAAGGCCAGGTGTTCCAGATCAGTGAGCTGGTCGACTATCTCAACGTGACGGTCGGCTTCGTCCAGGTGCAGATTGTCACACGCATGCGCGACGCGGTGCGCTACATCCTGTCCGGTCCGATGGTGATCTTTCTGGACGGTTACGACCAAGTGCTGATGATCGACACCAGGATCTACCCGATGCGCAGCATCCAGGAACCGGAGGTTGAACGGGTCGTGCGCGGTCCGCGCGACGGGTTTGTCGAAACGATGCTGATGAACGTGGCCCTGATCCGACGTCGCATGCGCGACCCGCGGCTGCGGGTCGAACTGATGCAGCTCGGCACACGGTCGCAGACGGATGTGAGCCTGATCTATCTGCAGGATGTCACCAACGAGCACCTTGTCAATGATATTCGCGCGCGGCTCAAGGCGATTGACGCCGATATTGTCGCAATGGGCGAACAGGCGATCACGGAGAGCATCGGGCGCGTCAAGTGGAACCCGTTTCCCATCGTGCGTTACACGGAACGGCCGGATGTTGCGGCGCAGGCCCTGGTGGAGGGGCAGATCGTGGTGGTGGTGGACACGACGCCTGAGGTCATCATTCTTCCCAGCACTATTTTCCATCACATTCACCATGTTGAGGATTATCACGGATATCCGATCAATGGGACGTATATGCGCTGGGTGATGATCATCGGGTCCCTGATGTCGGTGCTGACGCCGGGTTTTTTTATCATGCTGACGCAAAACGCCGCATATGTGCCGAAAATGCTGGCGCCGCTGTTCATTCCGAAGCCCTTGCCGCTTCCTCTTGGCATTCAGTTTCTGTTGGCGCAGCTTGGCGTCGACCTGTTCGAGCGCGCCGTGATCAATACGCCGACCGCTCTCGCCACAGCTATCGGCGTGGTGGCGGCGCTCGTGTTCGGTCAGTTCGCCACCATGATGGACCTGATTACGCCGGAGGTGCTGGTGTTCATGGGCGCGGCTGCAATCGCCCAGTTCGCGATTTCCTCCCATGAACTCGGCACGGCCAACCGTCTGATGCGGTTGCTGATCATCGGCGCCACATCGGTGTTCGGGGCATGGGGCTATGCCGGCGGTGTCTTCGCCATCTTTTTGCTGCTCCTGTTCACCAAATCGTTCGGTGTGCCGTATCTGTGGCCTGTGTTGCCGTTTGATTGGGAGGGGTTCAAGGGACTTTTTATCCGGCGGCCGGTCTACGGACAGAATGGACGTCCGGCGGTTTTTCGGCCCAAGAATCTCATCAGGCGCGGTTGACCAGGCGCGGTTGACCAGGCGCGGTTGACCAGGCGCGGTTGACGCCATGGTTTGATTCACAGAAAGGGCCAGTAGGGCGACAGGACGAGTTCGCCCAGTTTTTGCGCGAGCGGACGCTTCAGCCATTCGTGCAGGAGCAGTTCGCGGCAATGTTCGCGGTCTTGCGCGAAGATGTCCTCCATCTGCCGGGCTAGTTCCGACGCGAAAAATTCCACGTTCATTTCATGATTGCCCATCAGGCTGAGACGGTCAAGGTTGGCCGTGCCGACAGTTGTCCACTCACCGTCGATGGTTGCGGTTTTCGCGTGGATCATGGCGTCCTGATAGAGAAAGATCCGGACGCCCTGTTTGAGGCAGTCAGTGAAATATGTCCGCGCCAGCCAGTCCGCCAGCAGGTGGTTGGATTGTTCGGGAACAAGCAGTTGCACACTCACGCCGCGTTTGGCGGCGCGGATGAGGGATTCCAGAACGAAGCGGTCCGGCACAAAGTAGGGTGTCGTAAGCAGGATGCGATCTTTGGCGAGGTCGATCGCTTCGATGTACATGGAACGGATCGGAAACATGATGCGCGTCGGGTTGTTGTTGTACAGCCGAATATGCGGTTGCAGGGAAGTCGACAGCGTGGCCGGGGGACGGACGGTCGATCCCGCATGCTCTGTCCAGAAATCGAGAAAAGAAGCGTGCAACTGGCGTGCGGCCGCTCCTTCGATGCGCACGTGCGTGTCGCGCCATTTCGCGCCGTACAGGTCGCCGATATTGTACCCCCCAAGATAGCCGACACGTTCGTCGATGACGAGCAGTTTGCGGTGGTCGCGCGCGAGCCGTCGCGGATCGATGATGTCCAGCGGGCGGCGCCACGCCCTGTACCGGTAGACGTGGATATTGTCCGGGAACTGTTTGAACGTCCGTTGTACGACCATGTTGGCGAATGAATCGAAAATAACGAACACGTCGACCCCGGCGCGCGCCTTGTCGATCACCGCCTGTTTGAAGTCGGCGCCGATCCTGTCGCCTTTCCAGATGAACGACTCTATGCAGATGGTCTTTTTTGCATTTCGGATGTCATGCAACATGGCATTGTACAGATCTATTCCATACGTGTAGATCGTCACGGTGTTTTCCGCGTTGATCTGCGAGTGGCGGGGCGGCTGCCGATTTGGGAAGATGGCGTCTCTGCGGCGGCGGAAGCGCGTTGCGACGGCGGAACTGATAATCACGGCGGCCTGAACGGCGATGAGCGCGATGAAGATCCACAGGATGGCATTTTGAATGGTGATCCTGGCAGACACGGTTTCACCCCCACGCAGTCTCCGCGAAACAATCCTATCCGATGAGGCGTCCGTCTTCAAGATATTGAATAAATTGTCCGGGCATGCTTACCGCCATTCTTCCCGTTGTATTTCTCGTTATGTTTCCCGTCGGGCGGGAAACGGGCGGGAAGCGCAGCAATCGATGCGCGACGGACCGATATGGCGCATACAATGTTGACCGAAGGAAAAAAATTTGCCGATCATCAAAAAATGTGGTATGATGCAACTAGGGAAATTCCGTTCGGTAGAAGTGAGGGGTGAATCGCATGCAAGTCAGTATTGTGGATGAAGCCGATTGGACGGCTGTGCGGCCGGAGGACGTGCTGGAGCCTTCCCAGTTGTCGGCTGCCCGCCGGATACCGCTGGGGCGCAGGCGATTGACGCCCGGCATGCTGGTCGCGATGTGGGCGTTGCGGCTGTATGTGCTTTTGGCGTTACCTCTTGTTGGCTACGTCTTTTTCCGTTCTCTATAAGGTAATGTAAGGCCGGAAGGGAGCAGAACTCCGCAGCGCATGGCTTCGGCTGGCGCCGGAACCGCGTACTCATGTACCGACTCGTACACTCCGTGCGCGGTTCCGGGCTGCGCCTGTGCCCTGCTTGCGTCTTACCTGCTCCCTTCCGGCC
>JAJZZT010000246.1:2163-3719 GCA_021797415.1 Bacillota bacterium | reverse complement strand
ATCTTCCAGCACGCTTGAAACACCCTCTCCCGACGACGAGCGGTCAGACGGATTTCTTTTTGGGGATCAGATGGTCCGCTGGTCGATGACCGATTTGCGGAACCCTCGATCGCATCGATTATACCACGGCTTGTCCCCGCTTTATCGCGCAGGGTTACTGCTGTTCCCCGATCCAGGATGCGAGATCGGGGACGGTGGACAGGTAGATGTCGCCGTACTCATCGGGGGGGAAATGATCGCGCGGGCCGATCCCGGCAAAACGCAGCCCCGCTGCCCGCGCCGCGAGAAAGTCCGCCGGCGAATCGCCGACAACCAGCGTTCGCCCTGGCCGGACGCCCGCCGCGGCGGTCTGAAACGTGTAGGAGTGCGGTTTGGCCAAAGTTCCCTCGGGCGCCCCTGACCGCGCTTCTTCCTGCCTCACTTCGTCGATCGTCACGATGCGCCGCCGCTCAAAGAGCGACCACAGTCGCAGGGCGCGCAGGGCGCGCTCCGCTTCCCGGCGCGGACGACCCGTGCCGATGCCGAGTGAATGCCCGCTTGCGCGCAACGTTTCCAGCGCGCAACGCATCGCGCGCGGGTCGGTCATACATCGCTCCTGTCGCGCCAGCCCCGCGCGCAGCCACGCGCTATTCGCCCGCCTGTCGCCGAGAAAATAGGCCTGGAAGCGGTCAATGACCCGCTTTTTCACATCGTCGCCTATCTCCGCGCCAACCTGGGAAAAAAGGACATCCAGCAGTTCCTTCCCCGTCTTCCGATAGCGAGCGAGTTCTTGCACGGCCTGTGCGCCGGACGGCTCCGCGCCGCGCCGCCGCATCAGGACAAACAGCAACACCGCCGCAAGCGACTTGTCCCAGTTACTGTTCACCGCCCGCGCCCGCAGTTCCCGGATCAGGGCGGCGGGCAGATAGTGTTCGCGCAGCAACGCGACATCGGACTCCGATGCGACGGCCTGCGGATCGGGCAGTCCGGTTGGCCAGCGGTTGTTCATGGTTTTTGCAAAGGACGCGGCGGTCAGCGCCGCCGCGTCCAGATAGCCCTCCTCGGACAGGATGACGCCATCGAGATCAAACACCACCAGGTCGAACTCGCGCACACTCATTGCTCTTCCACGCGAATGCCGATATTTCCGGCCACGCCCGCCGTCATGCCCGCCCGCCACAGTCGCTGCGACAGCGCTTCGTACAGCGCCATGCCGAGTCCGCGAAAGGCGGATTCCCAGATGTGGTGCCCATGCCCGTCGCGGCCCTTGAGCAGGTCGACGTGCAGCGTACACTGTGCGCCCTGGACGAATCCCTCCAGGAATGCCACAAGATCCTCGCTGTTCATCCCCTCCGTCTGTTCGGGCAACCGCACGGCACCGCGCGTAAAATCCAAGTGGGCACGATTTTCCAAAGAGACCACCACGCGCGTGAGCGCCTCGTCGATCGTCCCGTACGCCGCGCCATACCCCACGATGCCCGCCGCCGCGTTGCGCTCCGCGTACTCCTTGACGGCGCGGCCGAGGGTGATCCCCACATCCTCCGTCACCAGGTGGGCGAGGTCAAAATGGTCCAAGC
>JAJZZT010000246.1:0-2153 GCA_021797415.1 Bacillota bacterium | reverse complement strand
CTGCCCCCGCCACGCCACGTGCTCCAGCATATGGTTGAAAAACGGCAGGGGCGTCCGCAAGTTCCGCTTGGCTTCCGGGTCGCGCGGACCGCGGTCCAGCACCACCTCCACTTCCGATTCGCTAGTGGTGCGGGTTACCCGCACCGGCTTAGTGGTGCGGACCACCCGTACCGGATTGTCGTGGCTATCGCTCAACGATCTCTCACCGCCCTGGCATGTGTTTCAAACCCTTCAATATCGGCAAACAGCGCGGCGCGCTCGCGCACGCGGGCAAAACCCGCCACCGTGGCGTACCCGATCGACGACCGTTTCATAAAATCGTGAATCGACACCGCCGACACGGAACGCGCCCAGCGTCCGGTCGGCAGGACGGCGTTTGGCCCAAGCAGGAAATTGCACAGCGTGACCGGCGTGTCGTCGCCAAGCAGGATCTCCCCCGCGTGCTCGATGCGCGGCAATACGCTAAACGGATCCGCCGTCATGACCTCCATGTGCTCCGGCGCGTATTCGTTCACAAAGCGGATGGAGTCGTCGAGGTCGTCTGTTACGACGATGCCGCCGTATCCCTGCAGCACCGCCTCGACAAACGAGCGTCGCACGGGGTTGGCGATCTTCTCCATGAACGCCTGCACGTTCACCTCGACTGCGTCCGCCAACGCACGGCTGTGAGTGACCAGTAGGGCCGCGCTGTCCGGTCCGTGTTCCGCCTCGATCATCAGGTCGAGCGCCGCTTTGCGCGGATCCGCGCGCTCGTCGCACAGGATCACGGCTTCGCTCGGTCCCGCGGGCACGCCGGGATCGATCACCCCGGAGAGCATCCGTTTCGCCGCAGTCACGTACGGGTTGCCCGGACCGATGATCTTGCAAGACGGCGCGACGCTCTCCGTACCAAACGCCGCGGCCGCCACCGCCTGCGCTCCGCCCACCCGATAGATCTCGCGGATGCCGAGCATCCGGGCGACGTAGAGAATCGCGGGGTCCACCCCTCCCTCGCGGTTCGGCGGAGTGAAGACAGCGACGCGCGGCACGCCGGCCACCACGGCGGGCGTGCCGAGCATCAGCAGGACAGAGGGAAAGCTGCCCTTGCCGCGCGGGACGTACAGTGCCGCGTCGGAAAGCGGCGTCACCTTCTCGCCCGCCATGAGTCCATCGTCCACTTCCATCATCCACATGGGCGCGGGCTTTTGCGCTTCGTGAAAACGGCGGATATTCCCGTGCGCATAACGCAGCATCTCCTTCACATCCGGCGCAAGCGCGTTCTCCGCCGCCGCGAATTCCGTCTCTGGCACGGCGATCCCCCGCCGGCTGATGTCGACGCCGTCAAAGCGCAGAGTGTATTCGACAAGAGCCCGGTCACCGCGCTCCCGCACATCCTTGACAATCGGTTCCACAACGCGCATCTGCTCCGAAATATCTACCGCCGCGCGTTGCATCACCCGGCGCTTGTCCTGTTCTGTCACTTGGCTCCAGACGTATCGATTGACGAGCCCCACCACGGCACCCCCGCTCCTGTCTGTATTCCATTCGAAGCAAATGCTTTATCACACTAATATACTAAAGTAATTGTCCCCGATCAGTCAACCGATGGAAGCTCTGAGGGAACTCCCGTCCGTTCCACTTCCGTCCGCTCATTGACCACCATGGCGAGGGTGCAGCGGGCCGCACACACAAGCCGTCCCGCATCGTCCACGATGCGCACGTCCCACACCTGCGTCCTGCGCCCCCTGTGCAACGGCGCCGCCGTGGCCGTCACCCTTCCTGAACGTACACTGCGTACATGGCTGGCAGTCAGTTCAATGCCGGCGACCTCATCGGTCTGCCGCCGCACGTTCAGGGCGGCCCCAAGGCTTGCCGCCGTCTCCGCCAGGGCGGCTGATGCGCCGCCATGCAGCATTCCGGCCGGCTGCCTGGTCCGCGCGTCCACTGGCATCGTGACGATCACGCGCTCCGCGCTCGCCTCCGCCACCTCGATCCCCAGGCATTCCATCATCGTCCCGTTCCAACTGCCAGGCAAAAGGTCCATCCGGCGCCTCCATCCCCGTTCGGCAGACATGCGCGCGCAAATGGCCAGATTCAACCCGGGCATGCCTGTCTGGTATCATAATAATAGCGAACGCGCTCGGTTTCGCATAGACGCCCGTATGATCGCATGT
>JAJZZT010000553.1 GCA_021797415.1 Bacillota bacterium | reverse complement strand
CGACAACGGCACGGACTGGCTGACCGGCACAACCTGGGATTCGACGATGAACTATCCGTTCCGCAATGCCGTGATTTCGTTTTTCCGCGGGAATTACAACGACGGCAGCGTGCAGAACTACGCGATGAACGCACAGCAATTCAACGATACGCTGATGAAGATGCTGGAGGAGTATCCGAAGCCGGCGATGTACGCCATGATGAACCTGCTCGGTTCGCATGACACGGAACGCATCCTGACGATTCTTGAAGGCGCGCCGGACGCGACGTCACTGTCCGCTTTCCAGCAGGCGACATGGCGTCCCACTCCGGCGCAAAAAGCGTCCGGAATCCGCAAACTCGAACTGGCGACGGATTTTCAATATGGATTTGTCGGCGTGCCGATGATTTATTATGGTGACGAGGCTGGACTGATCGGTTATAAAGACCCACTTTCGCGCGGCACCTATCCGTGGGGTCGGGCAAACCAGGCGCTGATCGCGCACTACCGGTTGCTTGGAAAGATCCGCAATGCGCACCCGGTCTTGCAATCCGGGACGTTTACGCCGCTTTACGCGAGCGGGGAGACGTACGTCTTCGCCCGCGCCATACGTGGGGGGCGGGACGCGCTGGGCGCTGTGGCGAAAAACGCGACAGCCGTGGTCGCAGTCAACAACGGACCGGCCCGCACGCTGCGCGTGAATGTGGGAGGTCTGCTGCCTGACGGCACGATTCTGCGGGACGCTTTGCAAAGCGGAAAAAGTTACACTGTGCGGAGCGGATCGATCACGTTGTCCCTTGGGGCAGAAGGCGGCGCCATGCTGTTCGCCCAGTCCGATTGACCATACCGCGCGGCCGCGCATCATCTGCAGAATGAAAATTGGCTGGGTCGCCAGTGTCCCTTTGCTCGTCGCGAGTTTAGCGCAGCGGTGTTTGAGCAGGGGCCCGCCTGCCGAAGATGGATGGACCCCATTGTCCCCGGAGGGATGACAACGCTTGGCGCCTGGCCCCCATTTTCAAGACAGGGGAAAACCCCTGCGCGGGGGAAGTGGACCGCGATACTGGAACAAGCGGCATTCGATGCGGCCGTTGTACAGCTTGCGGGTCTTGTCGGCGCGGCGGCCGAGCAGTTTTTCGAAATCCGGCCGACTGGCGATCACAAACAGCGACCACGTGGGCGCCCTGTCCATCCATGCGCCCAGTTCTCTGTACAAAACGCTCACTTCGCGTTCCTCTCCCATGCGCTCGCCGTACGGGGGATTCGTCACCAGACAACCGTACGGCTCATCCGGCGTAAACTCGCCCAGTGCGCGCGCGACACACCGGATGTCGTCCTGGACGCCAGCCCGCCGCACGTTGTCCTTGCACTGGGCGATCGCGCCGGCGTCGTGGTCCGACGCGTGAATGTCGAGCGTCCCGGCGGGCAGCATCTGGTCGCGCGCCGCCTGTCTCGCCTGCTCAAACACCTTCCCGGACACCCAGGGGAAGACCTCCGCGGCAAACGCCCGCCGCAATCCTGGCGCGATGCGTCTGCCGATCAGCGCCGCCTCGATGGCAATGGTACCCGTTCCGCACAGTGGATCGGCAAACGGCCGATGGGGAGCCCAGCGGCTGAGCAGGGCCAGCGCCGCCGCCAGCGTCTCCTTGATGGGCGCGGGTCCGCCCGGCGACCGGTAGCCGCGCTTGTGCAGTCCTTGGCCGCTGGTGTCGAGCGTCAGCAGCGCCTCGTCGTTCATGAGCGAAACTTCGATGGCGTATTCATCGCCGCTTTCCGCAAACCACTCCTGCCGATAGTGCGACTGCAGATTTTTGACAATCGCCTTCTTGACGATCGACTGGCACGCCGGAACACTCTGCAACCGTGATTTTTGCGACCGCCCGGCAACGGGAAAGCGCGCTTCCCGCGGCAGGATGTCCGTCCAGGGAAGCGCGCGCGTTCTTTCAAACAGCTCTTCGAAGGTGAGCGCGGGAAAACGGCCCACCACAAGATGGACGCGGTCCGCCGCGCGCAGCCAGAGGTTGCAACGGGCGATGCCCGGAGCGTCGGCGGAAAAGAAGATGCGGCCGTTGTCGGTTTGCGTCGGCGGATAGCCCAGTTCCGTCAGTTCGCGGGCAACGATAGATTCCAGGCCGAGCGGGGCCGTGGCGAGCAGTGAGTAGGTCATGCGGCCACTATACCACGTCCGGTGCGCGTCTTGCCCAGAGACCGGGAACAGCCGCTGGGCGGCGAGCCGGCGTCAGTGCGCCAGTTGTGGGAAGACGGTGAGCAGCCCGTAGGTGCTGCCCATCAGTGTGATGAGGCCGATGATTGCCCATCCGACCGTGTTGCCCAGGCGTCGGTTGGTCAAATCGCCCATTATTTCCCTATCGTTGACAAGGATCATAAGAAACAACAGGGCGGGCGGCATGAGCAGCGTCGCGATCACGTTGACGGTGATGGTGATCGCCTGCAGCGGCGCGTGGGGCCACAGCACCACGATCGCCGCAACCGCCGCGCCGCCGAGCAGACTGGCATAAAACCACGGCGCTTCCCGGAACGACCGGTTCAAACTCGACGGTACACGCGCGACCTCGCCGAATGCGTAGGCGGAACTGGTCGAGATCATGATGGCGGCCACCGTGCCCGCCTCGGCCAGACCGAGTGCAAAGAGCGCCGCGCCCGCGGATCCGATGAACGGGCGAAGAACGGCGGCGAACTGGGATTGAGCCACCGCCGCGAGGTGAACGTGATGTTCGAATAGCGGCGCGCACGCGATGACCGTTGCAATCCCTGCGGCGGCCGCGACAAGGGCGCCGATGGCGGTGTCGAGGCGGCCGTGGCGAATGTCGGCCGCCGTGATGCCTTTATCCACAGCGGCGCTCTGCTGGAAGAACAGCATCCATGGCGTGACTGTCGCCCCTACGTCAGCCATCAGTTGGACCAACAGACCAGTGTTGAACTGTGATGGAAGCGGATGCCATGTCGCCAATGCGCCGCCCACCGCCGCCGGACTCGGATGGGCCAACAGCGCGGCCGGGATGAATACCAGGTTGAACGCCGCGAGGCCGAGCGCCAGCCGCTCCCATGTGAAGTAACGGCGCGACGCGGTGGCCAGGAGGACGATGGAAAAGGCAATGATCACGCTCATCCAGGCGGGGATTCCAAAATAGCCGAGTCCCGCCCGGATGCCGATGAACTCCGTCACCAGCGTGAGCACATTGCCGATGACAAGATCGAGCATGGAGAAAAATCCCCAGAAGGTTCCGAAGCGGTTGAAAATGAGTTCCGCGTGTCCGCGATGCGTGGCGGCCGCCAGTCGCACGGTCATCTCCTGCACCACGTAGGCCATGCCGAACGTAAGAACGATGAAGGGCAGAAAAAAACCGATTCCGTAAGTCGCACCCGTCTGCGCGTAGGACAGCATGCTCGGCGCGTCATTTTCTCCGAGCATTACGAGAATTCCCGGTCCGACCAGCAGCCATGCGAGGCGCAGGCGCTTGTTGAAACGGCGTGCCTCCAGGACGCGTCGCCGGTCGCCGGCGCGTTGCCTGTCTTCCGGCGAGGTGATGTCGCTTGGCGACATGCCCTTTTTTGTATGCACATCTGTCGTGTCTGCCATGTCTGTTTTACACTCCTCAAGCGCTGCGGCGAAAAGTTTCTTCGAGTCAATAATATTTCGCTGGGGAAACATTTGTGCTGGTTTGATTATATGCGATTGACGGATATTTCGATAGGGGGCGATGGGAGTATTTTCGAGGTTGGCCCCGGAGGGTGT
>JAJZZT010000007.1 GCA_021797415.1 Bacillota bacterium | reverse complement strand
CCACGCGCTTTCCGAGCGCCCCCTCCCGCAGCCAGTGCTCTCTGACCGGATCGCCGCGTCGGAATTTCACCTCCACGCGAACCTAGTATATCACAGTGGGGTGGAACCATCACGCGCCACCCGACAACGCGGGTGGTGGCGTCCGCAATTTGGCTTATCACCGCTCCCTTAGCGGTCCTGCACCCGGGGAGCGCGCTTTTCCAGAAAGGCCACAATCCCTTCCCGGCTGTCCTCCGTCTGGAAAACTTCCGCAAACAATCCAATCTCCAGGGCCAGAGCGTTCGCCAAAGGCAGATCCGCCCCGGCGTCGACGGCGCGCTTGATGCGCGACACCGCCTGGGGGCTGCGCGCCGCGATGGTTTGTCCGAGCGCAGATGCCGCCACAATCGCGCCGCCCGGTCTGACGACAGCGTTCACCAATCCCCATTGTTCCGCCGTCGCGGCGGAAACCGGATCACCCGTGAAAAGCAATTGCTTCGCCCGTGCGGCGCCGATCAACCGCGGCAGGCGCTGCGTGCCGCCGGCCCCAGGCAGTATCCCGAGCTTGACTTCCGGCAGCCCCAGTTGGGCCGTCTCGTCCGCGATACGCAGGTCACAACTGAGCGCCAGTTCCAGTCCTCCGCCCAGAACAAATCCGTGCAGAGCCGCGATCACAGGCCGCGGAAACCGTTCAACCCGGTTCATCAGCGCGTGCAGATCGGAGGCGAAGCGGGAGGCTTCTTCCGAACGGCCGAGCAGTTCAGGAAACCCCTTGATATCCGCTCCGGCCACAAAGGCGCGCGGACCCGCTCCCGCCAGCACGACCGCCCGCACATCCGCACGCCGTTCGATCTCGTCAAGCACGGCGAGCAGTTCCTTGACTACCGTCGCACAAAGCACATTGACGGGCGGATTGTCGATCGTCACGATGGCCGTATGGCCGTCTGTCAGCCAGCGGACCCGTTCCACGGCACTCCCCTCTTTCTTTCGCATATGCCGAATGGATCGATTTCATGTGCGATCGGCACTCACCTGAACCAAAAGTAGCGGATCACTACGATGATGACGAGCGCCAGCGCTACCACGTCAAAAATTTGTTCCACAAGCAGCCAGTGGAACTGGCCTCCGAGCAAGACGCCACTTTCTGCAAGTGCCAGTGCGACCGACACAATCATCCAGTTCTTGATCCCTCGATTCATCCTGGCACCTCAAAATAATTTCTGAAAGTTCAATCTCCTGCTGTCCCCGCGAGACGCAACAGTTGCTGCAGCAGCCTGTCCACACGCTCCTCCTGCCCGTACGCCCGCATGGCCTCCACGCGGTCGACCGGCCGCAAGACGAGAGAGCCCCCCGGTTTGAGCCAAGCCAGCCTTCTCCAGTCGGCCGCGATCACGGAGCCAAGGCGCGGATACCCGCCCATCGTCTGTCGATCAGGGCGCAGAATCATCGGCCGTCCGCCTGTCGGCCACTGAATGAGACCTGTGACAGTCGGTGAAGATTCGGCAAGAGAAACCGTGGACATCCGCCACTCACAATCACCCTGGGGCGGCGTCAGTCGCACAGCCTGACGGTCCATCTGCAAAGAAACGCCAAACCGCCACACAGGCTCTCCGCGAAGCTCCACCGCTCCGTCGACCCCATGAACGTTTTGCCTGATGGCTTCGTACTCAGGACCGGCCATGAATCGCAACGGCACGTCGTCTTTCGGAACCTGGACATACTGCGCGACCCGCGTCCCAAGCAGGATCAGCTTTCGCCCAGCCGCAGACGGAGTATCCGTCAACCGCAAGGCCACTGTATCGCCATCCGCCATCCGTCGCGCCATAGGCCCGCGATGATGAAGACCGTCATCCGCCGGATCGGCCAGATCCGCCTGTGCGGTGAGATACGTCGGACCGCAGGAAGGGGCCGGCCCGAGCCGCAATGTCGCGCCGCTCCGCGCCTGAAAGCAGCATCCCAGCACACCGCCGGCACTGACCGGAAGTGCTTCCCCGGACAACCGCACCTCCCGGACCGCCCCGAGTAAAACCACTCGCATCGGCTGACTGATGCGCAGCACAAAAGGCAGCGGTCCGATCTCCAACCACCACGGCTTACCGCCGTCCGTCCGCCCCGTCCACGCCCACGCGGCCAAGGCGGCGCGCTCGTCAAGCGGTCCGCCCTCCGGGAGGCCGTACTGCGCCCAACCACGGACGCCGCGATCGATCAGCCACGACAATCCCGCGCGCTCAATTATCAGTCGCACATCAGACACCCGCCGTGAACGCTGTTCAATGACTCATTTCCGGAATCTAGGTTATCGCATGCCTTCAGACGCAGTATACCACTGCATGACGCATTTGGCATACACCACAACTCCGCGCGAGAAGCGGATGAGTCTGCGGCGCGGGTGCGCCTCTCAGACCGGGCCGAAAAATCTGGTATAATCGGATCGGCAGACAGACTGAGCAGACAGACTGGCAGACAGACTGAATGGGAGGCTCGCGCAATGGCGGATAGCAACGTGCATGCAATTGAATGTGCAAAATGCGGCGGCAAATGGTTTCAGGAAGACAGGATCGTCCAGTTGAACGCAAGCGTCATGGTCACTCGCGGCATGAAAGTTCCCGCGCAGACCGTCGCCGTCCGTTATCAGTACACATGCGCCGTTTGCCGGCACGTCGTCGATGAGCAATTCGTGCAGGGGCATCTCGCGGCAGAGTGACCGCGAATAACGCCCGCATACCGTTGCGGGCGCCGACGCGCGGACGGACCCAAACAGCCGGCCGGATACGGGACCGCCCCGCGACAGGCCGGATTTCACGGGCTTTCCGCCAACCCTCGCTTGCGCTCGACATCCTTTCGCCACGCGTCCAGCAGTTCCGGCGAACGGTCGCCGAACCATGCGGGATCATCGCGAAAGCGCTGGCCATCCGGATTGGACTCATCCGTCACCCAGGGATCTCCGAGCATGTGATAGCCCCGCTCCTCCCAGAATCCAGGACTGTCCTCCGCCATGAATTCGACGCCGCGGACCCATTTCGCGCTCTTCCAAAAGTACAGGTGCGGCACGACGAGACGAAGCGGATAGCCGTGCTCGGGCGTGAGCGTTTCGCCATTGTGCGCATGGGCGAACATCACCCCGGACCGCAGCAGCTCTTTGAGCGGAAGATTGGCCGCAAAGCCGTTTTCCGCCTCCACCATCGCGTATTGCGCATCCGTCCGCGGCTTGCACAATTCAAAGATGACGCGAAACGGCACGCCGGTAAAGACGTTGTCAAAGCGGGACCACGTCGTGACACAGTGGATGTCGCAGCGGTAATCCATTTTCGGCAACGCCATGAACTCCTGCCACGTCAGGGTGACCTCCCGCTCCACCAGGCCGTGCATACGAAATGTCCATCGTTCCAGATCCGCCCGCGGCACCGCGCCGGCGTGCAAGATCGGCCAACGCTCCGTCAGATACTGCCCCTTGGGAAGTCGGGGCTTTGCACGCTCCACCATGTTGTTCTCACTCCCCTGGTCGGTCAGGCATACCGTCCATCTTGAAGACGGCCTTGTGCCAGCCGCCATTCCCCCCTTTGCTCCCGCTCAAACACCGCTTCGCGGAACTCGCGACGAGCATAGGGGGGAATGGCGGCCCGGCGAACCATCGGGTTGACCTGCAAAAGCGGACTTTATCCCATGTCCCCTTGGCGTTCCTGAAACGCCGGACAACGCGAGCGATAGGGGCAGTACTGCGTGCAAAAAGAACGCGAATACCGCGGCGCAAAGTCCTCCCGTAAA
>JAJZZT010000072.1 GCA_021797415.1 Bacillota bacterium | reverse complement strand
TCCTTTTCTTGACAGGGAGGTTTTCGCGGTCGCCTCGCGCATACCGGCGCATTACCGCCTGAAAAACGGCACGACAAAACACGTGCTGCGTGAAGCGGTGCGCGACATTCTGCCGCCCGACGCGGTACGGCGCAAAAAACTCGGTTTCCCCGTGCCGACGCGCAAGTGGTTGCGTGAAGAACACTATGCGTTCGCGCGTGAACTGATCGGCGACGCGGCGTGTGAGGATCTGTTTGATCGCGATCGAGCGCTCCGGCTGTTGGAGGACCATCGCAACGGCGTGCGCGACAACGCGCGCAAAGTTTGGGCGATCATCGTGTTTCTGTTGTGGCATCAGACGTACATCAGCCAATCGAGGCTGTTTGTTTCGCGGCCGACGGAACGGGTCATGATGCGGCGGGCGGATGTGATGGCGGAGGCGATGACATGAGTCTGGAGAAGGTTTCTCACGTGCTTCCGGAGTTTCGCGGAGCGGCCGGAAGGCGGCGCGACAGTGCCGGGGACAGTACCGTCGGCGTCTCGGCGGAGCAATGGCGGAAAATGCTGCCCGAAGTCGCAAAACTGGATGTGTCCGATGAAGCGTTGATGCGCGCACGTCCCACTCTGCTGGAACTCCTGCGCCAGGAACAGATCTGCGGCGCGTGCCGCGGCTACGAGTTGTGCGGCAAGACGGGCGACGCCCGGGGCATGGTGGACCATCCGGTCGTCTACGGCGGCGAACTGGTCGTTGAGTCGTCCCATTGTCGACCGTTTTACAATTATATGGCGATGAGAAAAGCACTGCGCTATGGAGCGTACTCCGCGTTGGGCGATGCGGAAAAACGCATGACATTCGGGAATTTTCCGGAAACGCAGAGGGTGCGCCACCCCAAACTCTACGAGGCGGCCCGGAAACTGGCGGAGCAATACCAAGCGGGGCAGGAGGCCAAGGGATTGTTTGTCTTCGGTCCGGCCGGCGTCGGAAAGACGCACCTGCTGCTGGCCGTTGCCAATCGGCTGGTCCAGAGGAACATCGCGTGCATCTTTGTGCAGGTCGAGGCGTTGTTTGACCGCCTGCGCAGCGCCATCGGCGAGGGGCGGGACATCGGCGCAATTCTGGACGCGTTTTCCACCGTTCCGGTGTTATTTCTTGATGAACTCGGGCAGGAGCGGGCAAACGAGTTCACGCTGGAGAAGCTGTTCCGGATCGTGAACCAGCGTTTCTCGGCGGGGTTGCCAACGCTGTATTCGAGCAATTATGCGCCTCCGGACCTGTACCTCAGGTTGCCGGAGGATTTTATGAATATCGTCGATCCGTTGCGCAGCCGTATCATCGGGATGAGCAGGGTGGCCTATCTGGACGGAGAAGACCACCGTATCGCCAACATGGAAACGCTGGACATCTGAGAAGTGATTGGACGTCTGAGTCATTTGTCACACGGCGGGCGGGAGAGATAGAGCAGCGCGAACTGGGTGGGCCTGATTTCGATTTTCGGCTCCATACGCCACGTGATCTCCGCGCGCCGCAGTTCCCACTCGGCGGCGCGCGAGAACGCCGTTGTGCTCCCGGAGTCCGTCGCTTCTGGGGACGGACGACCGTTTTGCAGCGTCGCAGGTCCTGACAATGAGCGCAGATCTATGGACGTGTCCCTTTCATTGGAATCCTCTTCTTCCAGCGAGTTATAATAAGCGTCCAGGCGCCGCAATTCTTCGGCAAGGCGCCGTTGTGCCTCGACCGCCCACGTGTGGTCCCGCTTCTCGATATCCTGCCGCGCGTGTTCGATCACCAGTGAGAACAACTGTTCGACATCGCAGGGGATCGGCGCAATTTGCGCACCTTTGGGCCGTTCATCCGCGAGCGCAAGGCGTTCAACGTATTTCATGGCGTTGGGGTAGATGCGAAAGTCGCGTAGATCGACGGCGTACGTTTCGAGAAAGTCCTGGCGAACATCGCAGACATAAGAAATCTTGATCGAAAACAGGGCGAAAGGAGTGACGCGGGGAGCATTCTCATAGCCTACCGCAAGCGCCCCCCGGTGCTTCGCGCTTGCGATGATGCGCATGAGCCGATAGCAACCGCGCGTGATGAGTTCCGGTTTGGCCGCCGCAGGGGCATCGCATTCCTGCGCGTCCGGAGCAAACTTCAGGTACAGTATGGTATTTGGCGGATTTTCCCGCATGGCCTCCACCCACATCCAGTAAAATGGACGGTCGGTCAATTCTTTGTCGATCTCGCGCGGCAGTTCAACGCACAGGACTTGCTCCGGCGCGGGGAATCTTCGAGCTCCTGCGCTGGAAAAATACCGCTGACAAAATTCATATAACCTGCTTGTTTCAGACAATAACGCCATGTCCATCATCCTCTTTCACTCGGATTCGCTTCGACAGCGCGGACAAGCGGGCCCTCACCTCAAGATCGTCGGCGCTCTCCATGAAAGTGGCCATCAGATCGTTCTCAAATGTTCTGGGTCCGAGAATCACATCCAATTCCCCGATGATCATCTCGAACATGCGGATTTTATCCTGCAGCAGATTGACAATGTACTCTTCAATCGTATCGGCGGTGGAGAAGTTGCGAATGAAAACCGGCCGGGTCTGTCCGACCCGGTGGACCCGCCCGATTCTCTGCTCGATGCGCATGGGATTCCACGGCAGGTCGTAATTGATGACCTGGTTGCAAAATTGCAGGTTGATACCTTCGCCGCCCGCTTCTGTCGCGATCAAAACCTGCGCGCGGTGTTCAAACAGGTCTTTCATCCAGTCTTTTTTCCCGCGATTGTATCCGCCGCGGTACAATACGGCCTTCACGCCCGACTGCTGCAGCATATACAGCAAAAAATCCTGTGTTGCCCGGTACTCCGTGAAGATGATCAGCTTGTCCCGCATATTGCGCACAATCTCTATCACCTTGTTCACTTTCGAATATCCGGGAACGGACTCCGCCTGGTGGTACAACTCCTGCAGGCGTGTTTGCTCCTGCGGGGTAAGCCGGCGGTCTTTGAGCATTCTCTCGATCGTGTTCATGGCCGCGTATGAACTGCTGCAGATCTCGCGCTGCAACGTGATGAGCGACAGCACGCTGCGTCGCTTCTCCTTGCGGCGCGCGTATTCTTCGCGTACGAATTTCGTCACGGCTTCGTACAGTTCCCGTTCCTCCTGGGTGAGTTCAAGCCGCACCGCGTCGACCGTCCGTTCCGTGAACTCCACACCGGAATCCTGCCGCCGGTTGCGCACCATCACCTCCTGGATCGCACTGCGCAGCGCGACGGGACTTTTGGGCGTGCGCCGTCCCTCAATGTGGGTCGCGGCAAATGTGGAGGAATTGCCTAATTGACCGGGACGCAGCAGGTTGATCAGATTGTAAAGTTCGCGCATATCGTTCTGGACAGGTGTCGCGGTGACCAGCAAGAGGTATTTCTTGCGCAACTGGTTGACAATCTGCCAGTTGCGCGTCTTTATGTTTTTTAGCTTGTGCGCTTCATCGACGATGACAAGATCGTACACTTGGCCGAGCACCGCCGATCGGTGCGGTTCCCGTTTTGTGGTGTCCAACGACGCGACAAGCACATCGTACGTTTCCCAGGACCACGCATTGCGCTGCGCGAACGCCGGGATGCCGAACTTCTCATTCAGTTCCCGCGTCCATTGCAGCACGAGTGATGCGGGAACAAGCACGAGCGCTTTCTTGACCAACCCCCGCACCATGTACTCCTTGAGGATGAGCCCCGCCTCAATGGTCTTTCCGAGTCCAACCTCGTCGGCAAGCAGCGCGCGACCGCGCAGA
>JAJZZT010000324.1 GCA_021797415.1 Bacillota bacterium | reverse complement strand
CACCCGGACGATGCACCTGTTCCAGGATTTTGCCGCCGCGTTTGGCGAGGCGGACCAAGTGATCATTGCCGACATCTACTCGCCCGCCGGCGAACAGCCGATCGCCGGCGTGAGCGCCGACCGCCTGGCGGCGGCCGTGCGTGAGCACAGCAACGCGACGGCAATGTTCTGCCGCCGCCGTGAGGATGTGCTGAAGCAACTGAAGCAGAGCGTGCGGGAAGGAGACCTCGTGCTCACGATGGGAGCGGGCGATGTATGGCGCGTCGGGGCCGAACTTGCCGAATGGCTTGAGGGGGGCGCCGATACGCCGAATTTTGACATATCAATGACAGCGGATATCATGCTCGACTGATGCGCCCATACGGTGTATTCGGGGAGTTCCGGCAGGGCGAGTTCCGGCAGAGAGCGTTTCGGCATGCCGGGCGGCGAAGGGCCGGAATCCCAATTCGAACCATTGCCTGAACGCCGCTTTCCGACTATACTGGCCACGATCGGTTTCTTGTTGTGTTTGTGGCAGGAATGCCGATTTGTCATAAGAAGTGGGCGCTGTCTGGTGCAATACCCCTTTTCCAATGTATCGTCCATACATGGGAAGAGGTGGTCGGGTGCATAAGGTCCGCCGAACGAAGTACGGAATCACCATGGCGTTGATCGTCCCATGTGTCGTGGGGTTGACGGTGGGGATGAGTCCGTACAAGTCTGTGAGTGTGATGGTGAATGGAAAGTCTGCGCGCGAAGGGACGTACGCCGGCGTCAGCGTCGGCCAGTTTCTGCGGCGCAGGGGCCTTCATCTTGCAGGCTACGATTTGGTTGAACCGGCAAGAAAGACACTCCTACAGTCTGGCATGAGAATCGTCGTCACCTTGGCCAAGGGAGTGACCGTAAAAAACGGCGGTTCGCGCCCCGTTGAAGTTCACACTTTGGCGCGCACAGTAAAAACGTTGTTGCGCACGATGCATCTCTCCGTGGGCAGGCGGGATAGTCTGAACGTCCCCCTCGACGCTCCGGTGCAAAGCGGCATGGAGATTGCCATCACGCGCAGGCGCACGGTGCAAACTGTGAACACCGTATCGATCCCGTTTTCTGTCGACCGGCAACCGAGCGCCGCCTATCAGACGGGCACGGATGTGGCCGTGCAGCAGGGGCAGGACGGCAGTGAGCAGGTGACCGTACGCCAAGTATTCATCAACGGCAAGCTGTCTTCGGTGCATCGCACGGTGCAGATTCTGCAGCAGCCTGTTGATGAAGTTGTTGATGTGGGAACAGCAGCACCACCTCCCGTCGTGGCGTCGCGCAGCGATGCGTCGCTTGTCGCGAATCAGGTTCTAACCGTTGTCGCAACCGCTTACGCGAATCCAGGAGGGCGTACTGCCACGGGGGCTCCGGCCGGGTTCGGCGATGTTGCGGTCGATCCGAGCGTGATTCCGCTCGGCACGCGATTGTACATCCCCGGATACGGTTATGGAATCGCAGACGACACGGGCGGAGCAATACAGGGGTATCGCATCGACCTGTGCTTTAATTCCGTTGCGCAAGCCTGGAATTTTGGTCGGCAGGTTGTAAAGGTCTACATACTCGGACGCGCAAACTAGACCGGCTCGGAGATGATGGATTGGCCGACGGTTTGCCTTGCCCTCCACGATAACAGGCAGAGAGAAAATGGGGGGTCGCACTGGCGCTTTACGCTCTTGGTGGATGACCGGGCGATGTGCGCTGGTGCATATCGAGTGGGCCTGCCGAATTGCAGGGCGCACGGAAGGACATGGGTACAGACAGCGCCGCAGGAGGAGGGAGCCAAAGGCTCCCCTTTATCATTTTACCCCTCATTCCCTTCCCCGTCAGGAACGAACTCCATGCGGTGGACCGTGTTGAACAGCAGCGGTCCGAGAAATACGGTGGCGAGCGCCATGGCGATGAGCGTTCCCTGTTCGGTTGCGCCGATTACGCCGTTTTGTTCGGCGATCACGGCGGCCGCCATGACCAGGGTGAAACGGGAGGACATCAGGAAGCCGGCGGCGATCGATGTGCGCCACGAGAAGAAGGAGCGAAAAGCGAGGGCGGCCCCCATTTTTACAAGGATGCCAAGAAGCAGGTAAATGGGGAGTTGCAGGATCACCGCTGCGAAACGGACGCGAGTGAGATCGAGTTGCATCCCGACGGTGACGAAAAACAACGGCAGAAACAGCGCATACCCCATGGTTTCCAGTTTTAATCGCAGCGCGCTGTGGCTTTTGCCCGCGAGCAGTGAACAGACAAACCCACCGACAAATCCCCCTGCAATGATTTCCGCATGAAGCACGACCGTGGCGGCTCCACAGATTCCCATCATGGCGAGCGCTCCGCGAACGCCCAATTGCGATGACCGCACGACCGGATCCGATGGAGACAGCCGCCTGAGCAGCCACCGCCCGCCCGCAAAGAGCAGTGTCCCCAGCGCGATCAGGCCGATCAATTGCAGAACGAGCGCGGACCATCCCGTCCTGTCGGGATGGAGAACGGCTGAAATGAGGACGGCGGTGGTAAAATCGGCCGCCATGGCGGAGAGCAACAGCGTCTGGCCGACGGGGCGGGCGATCAGGCCCCGTTCGCGCAGAATCGGCACGATGATGCCGAGAGACGTGGTGGTGAGGATGAGAGCTGTAAAATTTACATTTTCCGCGAAACCCAACCAGTAGAGCAGACGGGCGGACAAAAGAGCGATCGCGCCCGACGCCAGCAGTGACGCGAGAGCCGGCAGGAACTCCGGATGCCAGCGACTCTGTTCCGGTGTAGCGGCGGGAGGGCGAATCTCCAGACCGGCGAGAAACATGAGATAGAGCAGCCCGATTCGCGTCACCACACGCAGCCAGTCCGGGGTGGCGATCATGTGGGCTCCGCTCTTTCCGACGGCGATGCCCAGCAGGATTTCCAGAACCGCAGTCGGCATGCGCAGCCATGGCGCGAAGCGAACGAGCAGGGGGGTGGCAAACGAGATGACAAATGCGAGGGAAAATGTCAGCAGTGCGGATGTCACAGGATGGCAGCCTCCAGCCCGATGGATGCCGGTGCTGTGCGGGGATCATCGCCTCCGGTCCGGGAGATGTGTGATAAAGCCTGCGTCGCACAGTCCGTACCACCATCCTATGCGAGACGGACTTTATCACATGTCTGCCGGATCAGTTGCATAGATTCTATCATCGCAGCGATTCTATCATTTCAGATGGAGCGGGTGATCGATATGAACAATAGGATGACCTTCCGTGTGTCAGGAGACTCCCGCGGCGGATTGATTCTCAAAAACCAAACAGACGAGGTGGACAAGCCTGAGCAAAGCGCCGCGCCCTATGACAAAATACACGCGCCCGCGCCGGACGGTCAGTGTGGCCGGGTGCGGCGCGAACATTCTGCCGCGGCGCACAGCGCTGTCTCTTCCGCCGTGAGACTGTCCGGCGGCCCCGCGTACGAAACAACCGCCGCTGTGCTCCGTCCCCGCAGACAGATGGAGGGGCGCTTGCGCCGGCACTGGGATGCCGCATTTCGCGCTCTGGCGATGAGCTTGGGCATGGGGGCGGTGCTGTTGGCTATCGTGCATGCTCTGTCACATTTCACTCCGGTCTCCCTTGCGTCCGCTGAATCCGCCGGCGTTGCGGGCGGCGCAAACCGGATGGCCACTTCCGACGCCGTTTTGATTGATCTCGCCGTCGCTGAAAAACGGCTTGTCATTCCGCCGGTCAGACTGCCCGTGTTGGAGGCGGGCGTGTATTTCACGCGGGCCGGTGCGGACG
>JAJZZT010000359.1 GCA_021797415.1 Bacillota bacterium | reverse complement strand
AAGCCCACGGATCGCTGAACTGCGCCACCCACGGCAGGCCGAGCCGACGCTTGATCAGCCAGGCGAAGATGTGGCTCGCTCCCGGATGCGAACGGCTGTACAGCACATCATAGGCGCCGGGCGAAACGTCCCCGCGCAGCCCTGCCAGCGCCCACAGCAGCCGTTCGTCGACCGCAAAGCCGAGCAGTTTGTCCGCGACCCTGCCCGCGAACGCCCCCGCCGGGCGCGGCGTCCGATACCGCTTGGCGCTGACCGCTGCCGGCATTCCCAGTTGTTCGTCGCGCGCACCCCCATCATCCGCCGTGAGCACGGTCACATTGTGCCAGTCGGTCAATAGTCGCAGCGTCTTCCACACGAGTATGGATTCTGCATTCAGCGTGGGCGGACAGTGGTAGGTGACCATCAAAACTCTTTTCATCCGCACCACACCCTTTAAGCGGTTGTTCAAAAAGGAGCGAGAACTCTGCGGCGCAGGACTCTGGCCCGCGCTGGACAGGCGTGCTCATGTACCCACGTCGTACACTCCGCGCGCCTTTTCTGGCTTCGCCAAACCCCTGCTTGCATCTTACCTCGACCCTTTTCGGACACGCACATTAAGCGGTTGTTCAAAAAGGAGCCAGAACTCCCGGGCGCATGGCTGCGTCATTGCCAGAAACGCTCCCTCACGTACCCCGAAACGTACGCTCAGTCCGCATTTCTGGCTGCTTTCAAGGGGACATGGGATAAAGTCCACTGTACATTCGTTGGGTCCCATGTCCCATTGCACTGCGTGGGTCTTACCCGCCCTCTTTTTGAACAGGCTCTTTCCTGCGCGTCCAGCGGGACAGATCGCGATCCAGCAATTCACTCAGGCGCGCGATATCATCGGCAAAAAACGCCGTCAACTCTGTCCGCGTCCCCGGCTTCATCGCCACGCGCCGCAGCAGCAGGGATTTGGCTTGATTGCCCAACCGCTCCCGCACCGTTTCGGGAATCAGGGGTTTCAGCACCTCTTTGATCGGGTGTGATTTGGCAAAGAAGTCGAACAACATCCGCGATTTTGGCACACCCGACTCATTGTGCCGCGTCTCGGTATCGACCGCCGCGAGATCATCCACACCGAGAAAACGGAACACCTCCGCCACGGTTCCCGGCGTATCGCGACTGAAATCGTCGTACAGGAGCACTTTGACCTGTTCGTGCGGGAAAGCATCAAAGTAGCGCTTCACCTGGTCATGGTACAGCCCAAGCTCACGGTACAGCCACATGGGTTCATAGTCGTCCGCCTTGCGTTCCCGCTCTTTGGCCAGACTCTCTTCAAAAGAAAGCGTCTCGCGTCCATCGCGAATCAGGTGCATGTACGCGGAGTACGCACGGTCGACAGGATTGCGCAGCAGCATGACCACCCTCATCGCGGGGTTCCATTGCCGGATGCGCCGCGCCGTTCCCGGATAGTACAGATAGAACACGGACGATTCGCCAATCGCCCGCCGGCCGGACGCGCCTTCGAACAACGCCTCGTACCGTTCCCGCTCCCGGATGGTCTCCTCATTCATCCCCTCGTCGCCAGGACCGCGAAATGAGGCGGGGAAATCGGGAAGGGAAAAATAGTGCGCCTCTTTTTTGCGCGGCATGTAGATATCAGGATGCTGGCCGAGATAGCGGTCAAGCGAGCTTGTGCCGGACTTGGCGGCGCCGACGACCAGAAAGTTGGGCGCTTCTCTCATGCGTCCGCACCTTCCTTTTCTCCGTTTTGCAACATCTGCGCGGCCTCCCGCACAAGCTGCAGGGCCTCGGCGCGCGAATGGAGCGTGGCGCCTGCGCGGTATTCGTGCCCGCCGCCGCCAAACGCCCTCGCCAAGTCGATGACCGCAATGCCCCGCCCGCGCAGGCGGACGCGGATTTCTCCAGGCGCCACCTCGATGAACAGCAGAAACAGCGAAGCTGCCACACGCTCCAGTTCTTCGAGCAATGAGGCCGCCTCATCCGGATGGACGCCGCATTCGCGCATGGAGGATTCGTCCAAAAACGACCACACCACGCGCCCGTCGCGGTGAAACTCCCTGCGCAGCGCCTCGCCCAGGCGAAAATACCCCTCGCTGCGCGTCTCCAGCCCCGACGCGATCCACTCCTTGTCGATCGCGCCGCGGCTCTCCAGAAGAAGCACCGCCTCATGCGCGAAGGCATCCGCCGGACGGCGGAACCAGTTGACGTCGGACACAATGCCGGCAAACAGCCGCCAGCACACCTCCCGGTCGAACAGTTCCCTTCCCGCCCGCTCCTCCAGCGCCAGGATCAGCCATACGAGCAGTTCGCTCGTGGAACTGGCGTCCGGCGCAATCCAGTTCACCCGCCCGTATCCCGGATTGCTGAGGTGGTGGTCCACAACGCCCGCGATTTCGCGCACATCCCGCCAACGGGCGATCGCGACATGGCTTTCGGCGCCGTGCTCGGACACCATCCGGTCGATGTGCTCCCGTTCCTTCCGCGACAGTGCCAGCCGCGCGTAATTCCCCGTGTCCAAAGCCAGTGTGAGCGCGCCGTCCACCGCGCCGTCTTCCGGACGGGCGACGGCGAATCCTTCATCCGGGTCCGGGACCATCCAAGACAACTGGGGCGGCAGATCGTGACGCACGGTGACGCGCTTGTCCAATCGCTGCAAAACGCGCGCCAGCGCGAACACGCCAGCCGAATCCGCGTCGCCGCGCACGTGGGGAACCAGTTCAAACGCCGCTCCCTCCAGCAAGAGCGCCGGCAGTTCTGCAGGAACCACCCGTCCTTTGACAGGCATTGCACTCACGTTTCCACTCGCCCCTTTGGAGGTTGTCCAAAATGGGAGCAGAACTGCGTGGGTCAACCCTGCTCCCTTTTGAACACGCTATTTTACGGGTTGCCCGACGGGCGCGCGATGCGGGCGAGGATGACCTGCGCCACCGCCGCCACGCACTCCTCAAGAGGCTGCTGGTCTGTCCGCAGATGAACCTCCGGCGCAAGCGGCGTTTCATAGGGCGACGTGATCCCCGTGAAATCCTGGATGATCCCTTCGCGCGCCTTGTGGTACAGACCTTTCGGGTCGCGTTTTGCGCACACTTCCAGCGGGCAGTCCACGTACACCTCGACAAACTCTCCCGGCGCAAACAGCGCGCGCGCGCGATCGCGGTCATGGCGAAACGGTGAAATGAACGCGACCACGGTCACCACGCCAGCATCGACAAACAGCCTCGCGACCTCGGCGATGCGCCGGATGTTCTCCTCCCGGTCTCTTGCGGCGAAGCCGAGATCCTTGTTCAGGCCTGTCCGAACGCGGTCGCCGTCAAGCAAGTAAGTGTGAATCCCGCGGGCAAACAGATCTTCTTCCAGGGCGTTGGCGAGTGTCGACTTTCCAGCGCCGGACAGTCCCGTCAGCCAGATCACGCAACTGGAATGCCCCATCTGCTCTCTATGCCGCGCCTTGTCTATCGCCGTCGGCGGCGCGGTCAAATGCAATTCCTGCTTCACAGACAACCTCCATCCCAAGCTGCGTTTGCGCTATAGAGGTTGTTCAAAAAGTGGGCAGAACTCCCCGGCGCATTGCCGCGTCATCGCCAGAAATGCTCCTTCATGTAACCAAAACGTACGCTCGGGGACATGGGATAAACCCAATTCCGGCAGGCGTGTTACAGTGCATTTCGTGTCCGATTAGAGCCTCGGACACGAAATGTGGAACCATTGCGCCTGCAAAGAGGACTTTATCCCATGTCCCCTTGGTCCGCATTTCTGGCTGCTTCCTTGCACTGCGTGGGTCAACCC
>JAJZZT010000311.1 GCA_021797415.1 Bacillota bacterium | reverse complement strand
ATTCCTGCCCGGCGAGCACTACATCCGGCGATGGGGTTATGTGACCGATGAATCGGGTACGGTGCCCTACGCAAAATAGTCGGCCCGGCGCCGGCCGCCCTCCGTGACAGAATAAAAAATGTGCTGGGGGAGCATGGGATCCGCCGAATTCGGCAGACTTGGTCCCATGTCCCCGAGACCGTCGCAGCAGTGTCCTCACGACGGCCCGGCGAGGTGAAGCCGGGACCTTTTGTTTCTACCACAAGAAAGCGAGCGCCAGAATGGCCAAGAAAGGGATCCACCAGTACCACCAGCCGCCTGCCCACCAACCATTCCCGTATGCCGGAGGATAACCGGGACCGGGAGCTGCGTAACCGTATCCTCCCGCCAAAACGGCGTCGATTTTCTGTTCGAGGGATTGCGTCGGCAGTGAGCGATCACTCGCATATCCAACCGGCGCATATTGACGTGGCACCCGGATGAGCGCAGCGTTGTTGGCCACCTGCTCGACCACTCCCCGATGAGAGCCGAGCGGTGTATGAAATCTCACCCATTGACCGATATACTGTTCACAGTGCTGCATGCTGCACATATCGATTCCTCCCATCTTCGCACACAGAGGTCAAGGGGACACATGCCAAAGGACTTTAACCCATGTCTAATGGGGCCGTTTGGACGGTCGGTCGCCCTGCCGGAAAAGAGGGGCTGCGCCCACGGTCGGGATGCAGCCCACGATCGTCGTCAATAGACGGGAACGGTCTTGCAGACAGTCGTATACGACGGGATCAGCAGGAAGAACAGGACGAAGATGATGAGAAACACCACGGCCCAGCGGGTATAGCCGCCGAATGTGCCCATGAACAATACCTCCTTTGGTCCTGTGTCTTATACCATATGGCAGGAATACAGCTTCGTTGTGGGTAGATCGCCCCCTGCAACTGTCACAAATCTGCTTGCAGGGGTTGTTCAAATAGGGGACGGAATTCCCTGGCGCATGGCGGAGTCATCACCGGAAAGGTTCCCTCACGTACTCAAAAACGTACGCTCGGGGACATGGGATAAACCAAATGCCAGCAGGCGAGTGACTCGGCGGGAAGGGGATGGACGTGGCAAGTGACGGGGAACTGAAAAACGAGCAAGCGCACCTGCACACGGTGATTGCCGCCATCAGGCGGCAACTGGCGACGATCGCAGGGGACAATGCGACTGTCCGTCAGGAGATCATGCAGGAGCGGCGCCACCTGTTCGAGACAGAATCCCACGATGTCTCGCAGTGGGATACCGTGGTGGAACTGGCCACGTACATGCAGCGGGAGTATGCCAAAGAGAGTGTGTACACGGCCGCCAGGGAGCGGGAAAATCGCCTTCGTTCCCTGCTCGCCCGCCCGTACTTTGGGTGCTTTGACTTTCGCGAGCAGGATCGCGCACAGTCTGAGCGACTCTATGTCGGCATCCAGTCGTTCGTGAGTGAAGAGGGAGAGGAACTGGTCTGCGACTGGCGCGCGCCGGTCTCCAGCCTGTTTTACGAAGACCGTCTGGGACGCGCAACCTACGTGTCGCCGCTCGGGCCGGTGGAGGCCGACATCGTGGCCAAACGCCAGTTCATCATCAAGGACGGCGAACTGAAAACCATGTTTGATACGGAACTCGCGATCGGGGACGATGTGCTGTGCGAGATGCTGGCCGACAGCGGCGGGGAACGCATGCATCCGATCGTGGCGACGATCCAGCGGGAACAGAACCTTGTGATCCGCGATGCGGACCACCGGATGCTCGTGGTGCAAGGAGTCGCGGGAAGCGGGAAGTCGTCCGTCGCGATGCAGCGGGTCGCCTACTTGCTCTACCGGAACAGGGGGCGCGTCCGCCGGGATCAGATCCTCGTTTTCTCTCCCAATGAACTGTTTCGCGACTACATCTCGCGCGTCCTGCCGGAATTGGGAGAAGAAGACGTCGCACAATCCACATTTCTTGAATGGGCCCACAAACTCCTCGGTTCGCGCCTGCGGGTGGAAACGACGGCCGCCCGGATGGACATGCTGCTCGGCGACGGGGATGAGGGGCAGCGCACCGGGCGCAGAGAGGCCAGCAGGGAGAAAAGCGGCATAAAATTCGTCAAAGTGGTCGCGGCATACGCCGACCACCTCAACAGCGGGTTCATGCCCTTTGCGGACCTCATCCACGAGGGGAACGTGGTGGTCGAAGGCAAGACGCTCAAGGATGTGTTTACATCAGGGCGCGCCACTCTTTCGCTGGAGGAAAGAATCGGCCGGGTGCGCCGGGTGCTGAAGGACAGTCTGGAAGAGCGTCGCCGCCTGTGCGTTCGCGACATCGTGGAAGAACTGGAGAGCCGTCCGCACTACGTGGGTACGCCCGGTGAAATACGACGGATGGCTCAGGAGCGCGCCGACGGAGAGATCGCTGAACTGCGCCGTCAGGCTTCCCGGTTGCCCTGTTTCAACGCCGCCGTTCTGTACCGCGGGCTGTACGACGACCATGAGCTGCTTTCGCGTTTGGCCAAAGAGGCCGGGATGACAGGCGATTGGCCGCAGTTGTGCCGCATTAGCGCAGACCGGCTGGCTTCCGGACGCTGGCCGCGTGAAGATCTGGCCCCGGCCATGCTGTTGCGCACGGCGATGTCCGGAGCCGTGATTCGCGGCGACATAAAATACGTCATCGTGGACGAGGCGCAGGACTACTCTCCGTGCGAATGGGAGGTATTTCGCACACTGTTTCCGAGAGCCAGGTTCACCGTTGTGGGGGATGTCAACCAGGCGTTCGACGATGCCTGGTCAGGACTGCCGCAGACGCTTGCCGCCGTGTTTCCACCCGATGCGATACATACGACGACGCTCAACAAAAGCTACCGCCAAACGCGCCAGCTCGCCGCCTTTGGGCACGCTCTGCTCGCTGCGGAGGACGGGGGTGAATGGCTGCAGCGCGACGGCAGCCTGCCGCGCATCATCAGGGTTGCCGACGAACGGGAACGTCCGGCCGCTCTTGGTGTGGAACTTGCCCGTCTGCTGGCCGCAGGCGCCCGGTCGATCGCGGTGATCGGCAAGACGTCCGACGAATGTCTTTCATTGATGCAATTGTCCCGCGGACACTTTGACGCCGTGCACATCACCGAGGAGACGGGCAAGTATCCCGCGGGCGTCGTCGTCATACCGTCCTATCTGGCAAAAGGTCTGGAGTTTGACGCCGTCATCATACCGGACGCCGGCGCAGACCGCTATCCGGGCGAACGGGAACGCCGACTGCTGTACATGATCTGCACGCGTGCGCTGCATGAACTGTGCGCGTTCTACACCCGGTCGTTGACGCCGCTCATGGAACGGATTGACCCGCAACTGTACGCGACGACCTGATGTTGTACAGAACAGGCATTTCACATTATCATGACAGGAGAGAAGGCTCGTCTCAAACGAGGGCATACTTTAGATGATGGAGGAATCCCTGACATGATCTTGTTCCTGCAGGCCGTGGCCGACCAGTACAAGGATAGGGTCAGCCGGCATGTTTCCGAAGAAATAGTTCTGTTGTCAGGTCTCGACGATCTGCGGGCGGCCGAAGCGCTGGCGCAGGCGGAGATTATCGTCGGCTTTGAGACGCTGTTCACCGCAGAGCGCATCCGCGCCGCAGAGCGCGTCCGCTGGTTTCACGCGCTGAGCGCGGGGGTCGATCAGCTTCCCTTTGACCTGATTCGGGAGAGAAATATCCAGATCAGCAATTCCAGTGGAATTCATGGTCCACAAATGGCCGAAAACATCTTTGGCATGATGCTTTCCTTCACGCGG
>JAJZZT010000274.1 GCA_021797415.1 Bacillota bacterium | reverse complement strand
CAGAACGAAGATGCGTACGAATTGACGGCCGAAGAACTGGAGACGGCGTGCGAACAGGTGTTGTTGCGGTTGCGGCGCGAGCTTGCGAGAGATGATGGGGCGTGACGGAGGGTATGGATGAAGCCGGGATCGGCATCGGCGCATGTCAACGCCGCCCGGACGAGGCCCCGCCTGATCGGCGGCGCGCGCCGTCTATACACCACCGGGGGACGTGTTGGCGCGTATATGGAACGTGTATCGGAGCGTATATGGAGGAGATCGCATGAGTCATTTATCTGCTAGTGATCCGCTGGTCGCACAGGCGATCGAGGCGGAACGCAGACGACAACACGACAAGCTGGAACTGATTGCGTCGGAAAATTTCGTCAGCCAGGCCGTCATGGACGCAATGGGGACTGTGCTCACGAACAAATACGCGGAAGGCTACCCAGGGCGTCGCTACTACGGCGGTTGTGAGCATGTCGATGTGGTCGAACAACTGGCGATTGACCGCGCCAAGACGCTGTTCGGGGCGGATCATGCAAACGTGCAGCCCCATTCCGGCGCGCAGGCCAACATGGCCGCCTATTTTGCGCTGCTCAAGCCGGGCGACACGATCCTCGGGATGAATCTCGCCCACGGCGGCCACCTTACGCACGGCAGTCCGGTGAACTTCTCCGGCCAGTGGTTTCGCGTCGTGCCCTACGGTGTGCGCGCGGATACACACCGCATCGACTATGACGAGGTTTTGCGGCTGGCGCTGGAACACCATCCGAAGCTGATCGTCGCCGGTGCGAGCGCCTATCCCAGGGAAATTGACTTTCCCCGCCTGCGCGCCATCGCCGATGAAGCCGATGCCAGGCTCATGGTCGATATGGCCCACATCGCCGGCCTGGTGGCGGCCGACGTGCACCAGAGTCCCGTACCCCATGCGCATATCGTCACCACCACGACGCACAAGACGCTGCGCGGGCCACGCGGCGGCATGATCCTGTGTACGGAGGAATTTGCCAAGGCGATCGACAAGGCGCTGTTTCCCGGCATTCAGGGCGGTCCGCTGATGCACGTCGTGGCCGCCAAGGCGGTGGCCCTGGCGGAGGCGATGCGGCCAGAATTCAAGACGTACGCCGCGCAGGTGGTCGAGAACGCCAGGACGCTGGCGGACCATCTGCAACAGAGGGGGCACGCGCTCGTGTCCGGCGGAACGGACAATCACCTGCTGCTGATCGACGTGCGGGGCGCCGGACTCACGGGCAAAGAGGCGGAACGACGGCTGGACAGTGTGGGGGTGACCACGAACAAGAACGCGATTCCGTTTGATCCGCAAAAACCCGGCGTCACAAGCGGCGTTCGCATCGGAACCGCCGCGGTCACCACGCGCGGGATGGGGAGAGAGGCGATGGCGGAGATTGCGGAGATCATCGACATCACCTTGCGCCATGACGACCAGCAGAACTTGGACCGGGCCAGGCAAAAGGTACGCGGTCTGGCGGAACAGTTTTCGCTAATGTGACACTTCCGGCCCGGTGCGATCGGGGAGATAGCGTGCGATCAGCGCCTCGCGTGTCATCCACACGAGGCGCGGCTGTATTTCGTGCAGACCGGTCCGAAAGCGTCTGCGACCGAGTGGATGGTACAGAGCCATCAGCAAGACGAGCAGCAGAGTCACCCAGCGGTTGGCGAACGTGGGCGGGATGTCCTCGACGATAAACCCCAGTTTTTCACTTCCGCGGTGCAGCATCGTGACGCCAAATATTCCCCGCGCATCGCGGAACCGCTCGTCGTATGCCAGCGCCAGCGCGACGTCACGCAAACTGGCGCGCACCTCCCGCAGTCCGCGCACCACCATCTTCTCCGGAGGATGAATCCGGAGCAACTCTTGCAGCGCGACATTTTGCATGTGAAGTTCCGCCATGAGCGCGCCGGCGCGCAGTGTGCCGGGCGGCGCGCCGGAAGCCGCGACGTAGCGGGCCGCCGCTGGAACGGGGAAGGCGTCCGCCATGAGCGCGCGGTCGCCGAAGTGCCAGGGCACCACGCTCAGGCGAAACATGCGGGACAATGCGTACACGTGGTACAGGCGGTCAAACAGCGCCTCCCAGAGCTGCCACAGCGGATGCACAAGCCGTTGCACCGGCCGCGCGAACGATCCTCTGCGTTTCGCCGTTGCATGCACGGCTTCAGACACTGGAGCGACGGACAGGCGAAACTCAAGGCGCCGCAACTGTGGCAGGATGCGTTGCAGCGCGGCGAGCGTGTTGCGCGGCGCGCCTGGTGCGCCGCCGTTGTCGTGAAGCAGGACAATGGCGCCGTTGCGCAGTTGCCCGGTGACGATGGCGGCAATCTCGCCTGCCCGGTCGCCAGGAAGCCAGTCGCGCGCCGCGATGGTCCACAGAACCGGCGTCAGGCTGTTTGCCCGCAACTGAAACGGAAGAAAGATGTTAAAGCGTCCCCAGGGCGGCCGGAAATAAAGGACGCGCTCACCTGTCAAATCGCTCAGGATGCGCTTGGTCTTGCGGATCTCGCGCGCCATTTTCCACGGCGTCGCCAGCCATGCGTTGCGATGGCTGTATGTGTGAATGCCCAGCACGTGCCCTCGGTCGTGAATGGCCCGGACCAGTTCGGGATGGCGCTCCGCCTGGCGTCCGACGACAAAAAACAGCGCCCGCGCGCCGTGCTCGTCCAGCAGGTCGAGCAATTGGGGCGTATAATCAGGGTTCGGTCCATCGTCGAACGTGAGCGCGATATCCTTTTTCAGCTCGTCGCCGCGATAGATCGTGTTCAGGTGCCAGACGTGGAACAGCAGGTCGGCAATGGGACCGTAAAGAAGAAAGAGGCCGATGATCAGTTCTGCAGGCCATAGTATGGGTATAGACGACACGGGTTCACCTCTTGCCTCGATCCTTATAGAGGTTGTCCAAAAAGGGGGCAGAACTCCCCGGCGCAATGCCGCGTCATCGCCAGAAACGCTCCCTCACGTACCGAAACACGTACGCTCGGTCCGCATTTCTGACTGCTTCCTTGCACTGCGCGGGTCTTACCTGCCCTCTTTTTGAACTGGATCCATGAGAGGTTGTCCAAAAAGGGGGCAGAACTCCCCGGCGCAATGCCGCGTCATCGCCAGAAACGCTCCCTCACGTACCGAAACACGTACGCTCGGGGACATGGGATAAACGCAATTCCGGCAGGCGTGTTACAGTACATTTCGTGTCCGATTAGAGCCTCGGACACGAAATGTGGAACCATTGCGCCTGCAAAGAGGACTTTATCCCATGTCCCCTAGGTCCGCATTTCTGGCTGCTTCCTTGCCCATGTCCCGGCGGAGAATCAAGTCCACTCGGTATTTGTCCGGAGGCCGCGGCGCAAGCCGGGCATGCGCAGGAAAGCGTAGATGATGCCCATCACGGAAACCACGCATGCACTGAACAGAAAGGGCGCGCGCGGCCCGGCAGCCTGCCACAGGCGACCGCCGATCAACGGTCCGACGGCCGTCCCAAGCCCTTCCACCGTCATGAACACGCCCCACATCGCACCGCGTTTGGCGGCGTCGACCGAGCGGTCGAGCAGCGAGTTCCACGAAGGAAGAATCATCGCGTAGGCCGCGCCCAGAATCATCATGAACGCGAGAGCGGCGCCGTATCGGGTTTGCATCGCAAACAGGATGAGCGCGACGCCGGCCAGCAGGAACCCGCCGGACAGGAAGGGACGAGCGCCCAAACGGTCCACCAGTCTTCCGGACAGGGGCAGGAGGGCGACGGTCGTGCCGCCGACGATCACTATCGCCGCGCTCTGCCACTGAGG
>JAJZZT010000385.1 GCA_021797415.1 Bacillota bacterium | reverse complement strand
GCTGTCGAGCAGCCATTGCGGGATCCCCTCGTTTTTCAACTCGGACATCACATAGGGACCCGGCCGCACAATGCAGTAGAATCCCATCTCCCTGCACAGCGTGAGAAACTGCGTCAGATCGCGGCGCGGATGCGTCCTGCCGGTAAAATCCCATTCACCCTGGACCGGTTCGTGCCACAGCCAGGGAATGTACGTGCTCACCAGGTTGAAGCCCGCCTGGCGGATCAGTTCAAGCCGGTTTCGCCAGTGCGCGGGATCCACCCGGAAGTAATGGAATTCGGCGCCGTAAAGAAAGGTGCGTTTGCCGTTGATGAGGGTGACGCCTTTATCAAATGTGATCAATTCATTCCACTCCCATCTGAAAAATGCGATTCCGTCGCACGGTCATCTCATCGTCTGTTCATCCTTCGTGATTCAACCCCGTGGCGGCGTTCCAGGGGACATGTGATAATCTCCTATTTCCAGCAGGCGATCCGCGGCGCCGTGCCGCCCCATTGCGCGAAGTTTCGCCAGGTATCCATCGCGCATCCCGCGCGTGTGATACGGGCCGCCTTCATGGATGACGCGCCACATGGGATCGCCCGGCACCCGCGAGGTCGCCATCTGCTCCGCCACCCAGACATCCAGCAGGCGCAGTCCCCTCCCCACCACATCCGGCCGGCTGTCCGCCAGGTTCACCGTCTCGTGCGGGTCCTCATCCAGATCAAACAGCATGATTTCGGGAAACTCTTTTAACCCGTCATGATAGGTGCGAATCATGATCCAGTTGTCAAACCGCACGGCCCGCTGGCAACTCCACGCCGCCTGATTGACAATGAGGCAGGGTCGGCCGGCGGATTCGCCCCGAATGAGACTCGGCAAAAAGCTCACGCCGTCCCACTCCTCGCTCCGCTTGCCGCCGGCCCATTGCACCAGTGTCGGCCCGACGTCCAACTGGTAATGAAACCCGTCGTCCACCCTCCCCTGCTTCACATCGGGCCCGGCAACGATCAGGGGAATCCGGCAGGTGATGTGATCCGCTGTCTGATGATCGCCATAGACGTTTAACTCGCCCTGATTCTCGCCATGGTCGGCCGAAACGATGATGACCGTGTCGTCCAGCAGACCCTCTTCCTCCAGGGCAGCGAGGATTTTTCCCACGTGCTCATCCACATGCCTGATGGCTGTGTCGTAACCGTCCACCCAGTTTTTGAAATCCGCGCGGGACGCGATCTCTTTCGGCAATCCCGGCCAATTGCTGCCTTCGGGCAGATCGCGGGCGCTCATGGGACCGTAGCTGTCCCGTTGCTTGGCGATGATTTCCTCCGTGAGCCATTCCGGCGCGGGGTCATCACAAAACGGATTTCCGAATTCCTCCGGGGTGCGGTACGGCGTGTGGGGATCCCAGAAGTTCAGATAGAGAAACCAGTTGTCCTTTTCCGTCCCCCGATCCCTGATCCAGCGCAGCGCCTCCGCAGAGACATCGCCGGCTGTCTCCCCCGCGTGCTTGCCCGTATCGTGCGTCTCCAGAAATCCTTGCTGGACATGCCATGCGGCGTGCCGTCCCGGAAAGGGACTGATCATCACCGTGTGAAACTTCTGGAACCGGAGCGCATCCACCCACGCCTGATGCGGAGTATGATGATAGTTAAACGGGCGGTCCGCGCCGATCGGGAGCATGTCAGCCTCGCGGCCGCCGTGGTTGACCACGCCGGTGTGAAAGCCGAACCGGGAGTGAAACAGGGCCGTGCGGGACGGCAGGCACGGAACGTCGGACGCGTAGTGATTGGTGAAGCGCACCCCTCTTGCCGCAAGCGCGTCAATGTTCGGCGAGGTGTTCCTGGAATAGCCGTAGCATCCCAGGTGATCGGGACGCAACGAATCGACGTCGATATAGAGAATTTTCATCAGCCATCGCCCTCCCGTTGTCAATGTAAACTTTCGGACAACCGCCAAAGCGGTCTATACCCGGATGTAAGGAGACAGAAACGAGATGATCGACATCCACGGGGTGTACCACGACATCGACCCGACATGGAGCATCGGCAGGTCAAGAGGGTTGGACACCCTCGTCTACGTGACCGAAGGAAAAGTGAGCTACCAGGTCAGCGGGAAGGAGATCATCCTGCAACAGGGCGACCTGTTCTTCATCCCGTCACATGTTTATCGCGCCTGGACCAATTGCAAAGGAACCGCACACAAAAAATTCACTGTGGTGTTTTCCTGGGAACAACCGGCCGCCGAAACGGCCCTGACCGCCATGGCGCAGGCGGACGAGGCATTTCGCTTCACTCCGCGCAACGCGGCCTACGTCGAACAGAGGCTCGCCTACATGTTCGTCCAGTGGCTGGGAAAGAGAATGTATCACGAACAGATGGCGGGCCACATCCTCGCCGAACTGCTGACCCTGATCGCCCAGGAGCAGGCGGAGCGCCGCAGTTCACCGGCAAAGGAACACATCGTGCGGAAAATGCAGGACCACATCCTGTACCATTTCCGCAGCGCCATCACGCTCGAAGAACTGGCCGCCGTGGGCGAGGTCAGCCCCAATTACGCGACCATTCTTTTCAAGGAAGTGACCGGCACGACTCCGGTCCGGTACATCCACCAGATCCGCATCAACATCGCCCTGCATCTCCTTGAGCATACGCAGATGACGGTCAGGGAGATCGCCGATTACCTGGGATACTGCGATCAGTCCCACTTCAACCGCATCTTCAAAAAATGGATGGGAATAGCGCCGACTCGCGTCAGATCCCAGGAAACATAAGCCGAATCAAATTTCAAAGTGCTGCGCAGACAGTCTGATTATACGTGGACAGGCAGGGAGATGGACATTGACAATATCTCAATCCTTGTACATTTCATCACAGGAATTTCTCTCGTGGGCCGGATCACAGCATGTCGAACATCGACGTCAGTTTCTGCAACTCGGACGCGAGTTCCCGCAATCCCGTGATGGAGCGGTTGGCTTCCTGGATCCATCCGAGTTGGCCGTTGGTCGTCGACACGACCGTCTTCAGCCTTTCCTGCAGATCGCGCACATTGGCCTGCATAGATTCGGCGGCGTCGGTCAATGCGCTGACCTGCAGCACAAGCTCCTCGGCCACACCGCGCATCTCCCGCGCCCCATCGCCTTCCACCCCGGCACTCTGTAGAATCTGGACCGAGGCGGTTTCCGCGTTCTCGCCGAGTTGACCCGCCATGCGCACCACTTTTTCCACCAGCGCCGCCTGCTCGCGAATATCCCGTCCCATCTGCGTCACGACATCCGACATGTGCAATGCGCCGCGCGCCGTGTTGTCCCCGCCGGCGACAAGAACCTGGAAAGCGGCTTTAAGTTCCTCCGCCGTCCGGGAGATTCCGCTCAGCATCTCAGTCAACTGCTCAGCCATCCGGACAAAGCTGCGCGCCAGCATGCCGATTTCGTCCTTCCGCCGCTCCAGACCCGCCAGGTCGATCTGCAGACTCCCTTCGGCGATATCGTTGGCGGCCGCCGTGATGGAGTGCAGGGGCCGCGACAGCAGGCGGCGGCTGAAAACCCACAGGACGACGATCGTCAGCACGGCGGCCGTGACGCCAATCTCCAGGAAACGGGACAGCAACGCTCCCGTGGAGGCAAGGTCCTTCGCCATCGAGTACTCCACGTCCGCGCTGTACAGCGTATTGCCGTCAATGAGTATGGGGGAAATAATGTGCAGGACCCCGTCGTGCATATCGGTCACCGTCACGCCGCGCTGCAACACCCGCTGCAGGCTAAGCGGCGCATGTTTGCCGATTTTCTTTGGATCCGTCGAGGCGATATC
>JAJZZT010000370.1 GCA_021797415.1 Bacillota bacterium | reverse complement strand
TTAGTGTCCGATTAGAGCCTCGGACACTAAATGTGGAACCATTGCGCCTGCAAAGAGGACCTTATCCCATGTCCCCTTGGTCCGCATTTCTGGCTGCTTTCTTGCACTGCGTGGGTCAACCCTGCCCACTTTTTGAACAGGCACTGACAATGTCCGTACTGCAGCAATCTTGCTGAATTGCTGAGGTGTCGTACATCGCGCAGGTATGAAGCGCCTCATCTACGTTTCCGGCTTTGTCATTCACCCTGAGAGTCACAAACCCGCGGCAATCCTGAAACCTGGCGAAAGATTGCTGCCTGCCCAGAACACATCCCTGTACATTTTGATGGCCTCTTCGTAGAATCGTCTATCCGCTTCACTCTGGAGGTTACAACTTGACAGGCATATGGCGTATATTGCTCAACCCGTGGATGCGTAAGCCATTTTCAACGGTTGTCCTGGTTCTGGGCTTTTTTGTCGGAGTGGGATGCGCCTCGGTCAGTCTGAGCGCCGCTGCGTCCGTTCAGACCCGACAGAGCGTGCAGGACACTCTGAACTACGCCCAGACGGTGGATGTTCTATTGCACGCCAACATGACGCGGTCGGTGCTGGCTCACTTGGTGGAAAATTACATTCCCCAGGCAGAAGTGATCTATTCGGGATTGTCCGTGCATCCCGGAGGCGCGGGGCCTGGGCGCAGTTCGAGCCAAGCCGTCGCCACCGTGGCGTTCGGATTCGCAGCGGCGCCGACATGGACGCCTGTGATGGTCTCCGGCACTTTCTTTTCGCCCGCGCAGACCTCAGACGGCAGCCGGGTTGTCATTGTCAATGAGACGATGGCCCGACAAGTCCGTCCTATGGACACAATGCCAATCGACGGGCGGATGTACCGCATCATTGGCACCTATGCGGCGCCACGGGGTAATTTTCTTTACGGCGTGCCGTTTGTGTTGCCCATTGGCGCATATGACAGAACGCAGTCCGGCGCGTCGTCGCACCGCTCGGCTGAGCTGTCGTTTTATCTCATCGCACCCCCGGGTTCGTCCCCTGATTCACTGGCAAACACGGTGGTGCAGGCCGTGCGCCATATCGATCCGCGCGCCACGTACGGATTATACACACAGAATTCGCCTGTCCTGGAGGCCGAGGGGGACGCGCAGTGGCTTGTGGTCATCGGCGCGTTGATTGTGCTGATCACCACGATCAATACGGCGAATCTGTGCCTCTTCTGGGTGATGGACCGAAGGCGCGATCTGGCGATCGCCAAAGCGCTTGGAGCCACCCCGGTGCGGATTGTCTCTACCATACTCGTAGAGCTCGTGTCGCTTCCGATGGTCGGCGCCACCCTCGCGCTTGCCGTCCAGTGGCTGGCTTCCTTGTCGGCTCCGACCATTGCGGGCGTGTCTCTGCGAATCACGTATGCCAATCTGGTCCTCGGACTGGCGGTCGCTTTGGCAGTCGGCGTCTTGGTCTCCATTGCGCCGCTGATCCACGTGGGACGGCTCAGTCCGAGTGAGATCCTGCGCATCGAGTAGACCCGCATGGTGCGGGCGCGCCACCATCGGCAGGATGAAAATTTGCCGGGCCGTCGCCATGCCCTGTGCCTGGCAGATGATATTTTCAAGATAGCAGGTAGGTGAGCCTGTGTTTGGAGTCATAAAACTGTCAATCAAGCATTTTTCCCTTCGCGAGTACCTGGTTTTCATCGAGATGCTGATCGTGCTGCTTGTCGTCAACGTGGCGATCGGTCTGACAGGAAGCGTCGCCGGCGTCGGTGCGGCGGCATACCGGTTGGCTTCGCCCGAGACGATCACACTTGACGTGCTGCCCGTGACAGGCAGTCTGCGCAGCGATCCATTCCTGTCCGTCATTCATGCGGGCGCCCGTCTCGAAGCGTTGGCGCATGCTCTGAACCGTCTCCCGAACGTCGCGTGGCATGGGTTTGTCCAAGTGAGTGGCTCTGGTTTGGGGAATGGTGCGTCGGCAATCACGCTGATCGGCGCCGATCCCGGTTATCTGGCGGCGCATCCGTTCCCGGTCGTGATGGGGCGCACACTGTCCGCCCCGGCGGACACGTCGGCGACGCAGGTGCCCATTCTCGTTTCGCCGCGCATTGCCGTAACCCATCCCCTCGGGACAATCTGGAGGCGACCACTCGGAGCAAACGGGTTCAGAACGTGTCGCGTGGTCGGCGTATTGCCCGCCTCTTTCACGTTCTGGCGCGTCCCCTACAACCTGTCCGCTCAAATGCTCACCGGAGGCGATGCAGTGGTATTTCCGCTCACGGTCGCGTCTGCAGGCGAGAGTACCATGGCATCCGCGCTCGCCTCGGGACAGTCCGTGCGGCTCAAGCAATTTTCGCCAGCGCGGTTCGAAGCGTTTCAAAGGGGGGTTGTCCTGGCAGCCTCCCGCCTGCATCTGGGCGTTCATTTTCATACCATCGGCGAGGCGGTGAACCAGTTCCGCGCCGGGTATGCGACGCAGATCACGTTCACCACCCTCGTCGCTGCTGTCTTGTTCCTGCTGTCGATATTTGGACTCTGCGGCGTCCTGCTCGCAAATATTCCCCGGCGGATGGTCGAGGTGGGGATACGTTTCGCGGTTGGTTCCACCACGCGCGGCGTCCTGGGACTATTCTTCGCGGAGGTGTGCTGCTTGGTCATCCCCGCATGGATGATCTCCAGCCTCGCTCTGATGGCCCTCAGCGCCGCGGTGTCCGACAGCGTCTTCCAGTTCTCCGCATTCGACGCGACTCTGAGCCTGGGCCTGTCGGCGCTCATCTGCCTGCTCGGGATGGTTTCCATTCTCGGAGTGATCCGGCGGTGGTCCACTTACCATCTTTTGAAAGGAGGATACTGATGCCGGAATTGATAAGACTGGAAGAGGGAGAAAAGACATTTGCATCAGGCCGTGGACAAACTGTCATCCTCTCGAATATCACTCTGAGGATTGAACGCGGCGAAACGGTTTCCATCACGGGGCGTTCGGGATCGGGAAAGACCACCCTGCTCAGCATCCTGGGCGGAATGGAGCGGTTGACGCGCGGACGGTATCTGTTTGCCGGGGAAGACGTCAACCGCATGACCGCCGCCGAACTGGCCCGTCTGCGCAACCGCCGCATCGGCTTCGTATTTCAACACTTTCACCTGATCGCTTCTTACACGGCCCTGGAGAACATCCAGATCCCGCTCCTTTACCAGGGAGTCAGTGCACGGGAATCACGCAAACGCGCCTTGGAGGCGCTGGGTTCGCTTGGACTGGAAGAGTATGCCCGGCATAAGCCCCGTTTCTTGTCGGGTGGCCAGCAGCAAAGGGTGGCGATCGCGCGCGCCATCGTCACTCGGCCTGACGTGATCCTCGCGGACGAGCCGACCGGCGCTCTTGACGAGCTCACGGAGCGAGAAGTGATGTCGACGTTGATCGGACTGAATGCGCAAAACGGGACTGCTCTGGTGATCGTGACACACAATCCGGACATCGCCGCTCAGTGCGGTCGCGTCATGCGGTTGCATGACGGAGGATTCGACGGATGACAAACGAAAGGTAACCTTGTAGCATCCGTTATGCCCAGCGTGACGGTGAACGGAACCAAAGGCATTGTTGTGACGGAATATCAGAACGCTTCTAAAACTTACAGCGGTTGTTCAAAAAGTGGGCAGAACTCCCCGGCGCATTGCCCGTCATCGCCAGAAATGCTCCCTCACGTACCAAAAACGTACGCTCGGGGACATGGGATAAACCCAATTCCGGCAGGCGCGTTACAGTACATTTAGTGTCCGATTAGAGCCTCGGACACTAAATGTGGAACC
>JAJZZT010000407.1 GCA_021797415.1 Bacillota bacterium | reverse complement strand
GGCGTGGGCGCCGTCATTTTGCACGGTGTGACTGTCGGCCGGCATTCTGTCGTCGCCGCGAACGCCGTTGTCAATCGCGACGTTCCCGCCTACAGTGTGGTTGCGGGCAACCCCGCGCAGGTGGTGAAGACGTTCGATTCAGAATCAGGTGTCTGGAAACGAACCGGGGAACAGTGAGGTGAGTTGCTCGTCGCGAGTTCCGCGCCAAGGCAAGGTTTCCCGGGCCGCCGCCCTGCCCTGTGTCCTGCGAGTTTAGCGCCATAGGAAAGGTGTGCTGTGCCTTCGTCATCCCCTTTGCTCGTCGCGAGTTCCGCGCCAAGGCAAGGTTTTCCGGGTCGCCGCCCTGCCCTGTGTCCGGCGAGTTTAGCGACAGCGGTGTCCGAGCAAAGGGCACAGGGCAGGGCGGCGGCTGGCACCTGACCCACGTTTTCAAAATTGCCAGACAGACGACATGGACGCAGAGGCCTTTCATAATTGACGGGTATCTGGTATTGTTTTGTAGGGAAAATCACTTTCAACCATCATTCATGTACCGTATCGAACGATTAGACGATTGCAACCGTCCGGGGAACCCGATGAAAGTGAACTGAAGCTGCATAACGCGGCGCAAAGGCGGGAACAGCGGGAATGCGATTGACGGAGATGCTCCGACCAGCGCTGCGGTCGGCTACATGGTGGCGCGGCTTTCTAGCAGTCGTCATCACCCTGGCATCCGTGGCTCTGTTTTTTTATCTGGGCGGGAATCATGCGGCCAATCACTTTATTCAATCGTCCGGGGCGTTTGGCGGATTGGCAGCCGTTGCGTTGATGGCGGTGATCTGCGTGACGCCCATACCCTCCGAGGGCTTGCTGCTTGTGTATTTTCAGGCGTTCGGCGTCGCGTATGGCCTGTTTTACGCCTGGACCGGCCTGATGGTCGGAACCCTGGCGACATTCGTAATCGCGCGGGTTGTGGGCCGCCCGTTGTTGGCAGCGTTCTATTCTACGAAACGACTGATCCAGGTCGAGGAATGGGTGGCCGGAAAAGGGACATTCGGTTTGTTGATGGTGCGTCTGCTGCCATTGCCCGCGGTCGTGATCAATTATGCGTCGGGGATGGTGAAGACCGTTCGCCTCTTTCCTTTTCTGTGGACGGCGGGCGTGTCGATCCTCCCCTATTATCTGGCCACCGTGACGGTGTATGAGGGAGTGTCCCGCGGACTGTGGGTATTTACGCTGCTGGGCATTGTACCCGTTGCGCTGCTGGCCTTGTTTGGCGCGCGACTGCGGCGCGGCAGGCCGTGAGGGAGCATTTCTGGCGATGACGCAGCCATGCGCCAAAGAGTTCTGTCCCCTTTTTGAACAACCTCTTAAAGTGCCTGTTCAAAAAAGGGGCAGGTAAGATTCGCGCAGGGCAAGAAAGCAGCCAGAAATGCGGACCGAGCGTACGTTTTGGGGTACGTGAGGGAGCATTTCTGGCGATGACGCAGCCATGCGCCAAAGAGTTCTGTCCCCTTTTTGAACAACCTCTTAAAGTGCAGGCAAGAAACCGAAGTGAGCGAGTGAGTGAACATGAGACTGCAGGACATGGAATTGACCAGTGCCGAAGAGTTCCGCGCCGCTGTGCGGCGGGGGCGCGTCGTGGTGGAGTTTTATACGCGGTGGTGTCCTGACTGTCGGCGCGTCGAGGGCAGCCTGACCGGATTTGCCGACCGGTTTGCGGAGCGTTTTACCCTGCTTAGGGTCGATGCCGAAGCGGTTGCGGAGATGGCCGAGGAGTATGACGTGCGTGGCATTCCTTCGTTTCTGGCGTTTGAGGACTCGCAATTGGTGGACCGCCTGTACAGCCGGGACGCCAAGACCGTCCGTCAGGTGGAGGATTATCTGGCGGGCCTGTTTGGCGAGAACGCCAACTGAAGTGCGATGATCCATCGCACTTGGCGCGCGGCGCCGATGAGATGAAACCGATGGCGCGGGCGGCGCCGGGATACGCGCCGTCCGCTGTGTCAATCGGCGTTTACGCGCCCACTGCCGCCAGCACTTTTTCCAGCAGCATGTTTTCCGGCGCGGCGCCCTCCAGGGAGTGATCGTCCGTATCGTTGATCACCGTCTTGGGTACGCCGTACACGTTGAAGCGGGTTGCCCAATTGTCGAATTCGGTGGCGTCGACCATGTGCGCGACCACATTTGGCGATTCAAGCGCGAATTGATGCGCGAGCCGCACCGCGGCTGGACAATACGGTCAGGTGGGTGTCACGAACACGGCGATTTCCACGGCCTTGGCGAGCGAGGCCAACTGGGTCCGCGTGGTCGGTTTGAGTCCTGAATCCTTTCCGGATACCATGATGATGTCCTCCAGCAGGGTTCCAAATTCGTATCCGCCAGGCACGCCGAAAAAGCGGATGCCGAAATCGGTATGCGCTTCGTCCGTCAACACGATGGCGGGCGCTTTGTCGATGCCGGCCGCCTTCGCCTTGTCGGTGTCCGCATAGATATTGACGACCTCCAGCGTCAGCAGGTCGGAGAGTTCGCAGAGTTCCTGAAGGAGTTGGTGGACTTCCGGACAACTCGGACAACTCAGCGAGGATTCGAAAAACTGGACGACGACCGGCGATTTCAGTTCCTTGAACCGATCGACAATGACCGTGCGATTCCGTTCCGATATCAGCATGGCGATCCCCTTGTCGCGCTCCATACAAGCGCAAAACAGATTTTTAGCGCGACCACCCGCAGTCGATGATCGCATATACCCCTATCAGTATATCGCATCGGGTCGGCCATCGTCTACACAATGGTCTCCGCCGTCCGAAGATTTTATCCATCCGTACTTTCTCAACCGTCTGGGAGCCAGCGCTTTTGATATCAACCTGTCCAACGCGCTTGTCGCCATCGGCGAAGTGGTTTCACAGCCGCTTTTCGCGCGGCAGGTGGCGCATCATCCGCACAAATTGAGGACATGTGTGCGGATGATATTTGTGCAGCAGCTGTTTTTTCTGGTATTTGTCGCGTCGATTCCCTGGGTCGTCCGAATGGACCCGTGTGTGTGACAGGTTTTCTGCGGCCGTTTTTTAGTGTACAATCATGGCCGACATATAGAGTGCGTCCGACAAGGGCCGCAGGGTTCTCGACCCTTGTCGGACTACCTCATATAGGTGTGGTGGCGCCTGGATGCGCGATCAGGGCAGGAAAAGGGGAATGTTCAGTGTCCAAGCAGCAAATCGGCGTGATTGGTCTTGCCGTGATGGGCAAGAATCTGGCGCTCAATCTGGCGAGCAGGGGCTTTGCCGTGGCGGTGTTCAACCGTTCGGAGGGGAAAACAAGGGAACTGTTGCAGGAGTACAAGGGAAACAATGTGGTGGGAACGTACAGCCTTCAAGAATTCGTCGAATCTCTGGAAACGCCTAGAAAGATCCTTGTGATGGTCAAGGCGGGCAAGCCCGTGGACGACATGATCGATCAATTGATTCCCTTTCTCGACAAAGGCGACATCGTCATTGACGGCGGAAATTCTTTCTTTCCTGATACGAAGGCGCGCGCGGATCGCCTGAAAGCGATCGGTCTGCGTTTTATCGGCACGGGCGTGTCCGGCGGCGAGGAGGGCGCGCTCAAAGGACCCGCGATCATGCCTGGTGGCGAGGAGGCGGCCTATCGGCTTGTCGAACCTTTTCTGACCGCCATTTCAGCGAAGGTGGGCAACGATCCCTGTTGTACGTACATCGGGCCGGACGGTGCGGGGCACTATGTGAAGATGGTGCACAATGGCATTGAGTACGGCGACATGCAATTGATCGGTGAAGCGTACCATCTGTTGAAG
>JAJZZT010000429.1 GCA_021797415.1 Bacillota bacterium | reverse complement strand
GATCCCTTTTCCGGATGAGACATTCGACGCCGTCGTCGCCGTCGGCGTTTTGCGCCACACGAACGTGGACGCCGTTGCGCGCGAGATCGCGCGCATTCTCAAGCCCGGCGGACACGCGGCAAGCATCCATCCGCTGAAGGTGACGGACGAACAGCCGTTTTACCGCGACTGGTGCATGGACATCGCTCGCAGCGCCGTTTCGCGCGAGGATGAAGTGTACGACTTCCTGCTGGAGGATCATCAAGCCGTGAAAGCCTTTCAAGCCGCGGGCATGGAATGGGTGGAAACGGAGCGCACACAGCTCATGACGATCTTTTGCGACTCGGAAAGCGTCCTGCACTATCTCGTCAACGGAATCGGCTGGCTTGAGCAGGAATTGGCCTGCCTTCCCTGGCAGGCGCGCCAGGAAACGCTGGCGCGCCTGAGCGAAAAGGGCCGCCAGATCTGGCTCCAGTACGCTCCCGAAGACCGCAGGATCTCCTTTCCCCTCCAGATGCTGTACGCGCAAAAGCGCGTCCGCACGTGAGGAGAACCGCGTCCCGCCCCTGCGCATGCCGTTTCCTCCGGAATTTCCGGCCTCCCCGCCGTGCGTGAAGCGTCTCCGGTCAGGATCGCCCGTTTTTCATCATATGGCGCAACACCATCTGCAGAATTCCGCCGTGCCTGTAGTAGTCCACTTCGATCGGCGCATCGAGCCGCACCGTCGCCTCAAAAGAAAGTGTCGAACCGTCCGGTCGCCTGCCGTCGACGCGCACCCGCTGCCCAGGGTGAAGCGTATCGTCCAGCCCGACAATATCGAACGTCTCCCTGCCAGTGACGCCGAGCGTGCGCCACGTCATGTCCGCGTCAAGTTGCAGTGGCAACACGCCCATGCCGACCAGGTTGCTGCGGTGGATGCGCTCAAAACTCTCGGCAATGACCGCCCCCACCCCGAGCAGATAGGTCCCTTTCGCCGCCCAGTCGCGCGAACTCCCTGTTCCGTACTCCTTCCCGGCGATCACGACCGTCGGGATTCCCGCCGCCTTGTATTTCATCGCCGCATCGTAGATCGACAGCACTTCGCCTGTCGGCACATGCGTCGTCACACCGCCCTCCGTGCCCGGAGCCATCTCGTTGCGTATCCGGACATTGGCGAACGTGCCGCGCATCATCACCTCATGATTGCCCCGCCGGGAACCGTAGGAATTGAAATTCCCGGCATCCACGCCGCGCTGCAGCAGGTACTCGCCAGCCGGACTGCTCGGGTTGATCGCCCCGGCGGGCGAGATGTGATCCGTCGTAACGGAATCGCCGAGCAACGCCAGCACATGGGCGCCGCGAATCTCGCGGACCGTCAATTCTCTATCCGCGACATCCGCAAAAAAGGGCGGTTCCTGTACATAAGTGGACGCCCCGTCCCACGCGAACAGTTCGCCCTCCGGCGTCGGCAGGGCGTTCCACCGTTCATTGCCCTGAAGCACATTTTCGTACTGGGCGCGGAACACTTCCGGTTTCAGATGAGCCCTGACCGCTTCGTCCACCTCTTCGGAGGACGGCCAGATATCGCGCAGATACACGGGTTCCCCGTCTTTCCCCACACCGATCGGGTCGTTCATCAGATCGACGTCCATCCGTCCGGCGAGCGCATACGCCACCACCAGGGGCGGGGACGCCAGGTAATTCGCCCGTACCAGCGGGTGGATCCGCCCTTCAAAATTGCGGTTGCCGCTCAACGCGGCCGCCACCGTCATGCCGTGTTTTACGATGGCCCGCTCAACCTCCGGAATCAGCGGACCGCTGTTCCCGATGCAGGTGGTGCAGCCGTACCCCACAATCTGAAAGCCCAATTGTTCCAGATACGGCATCATTCCCGCATCGATCAAGTACTGCGTCACCACGCGCGATCCGGGCGCGAGGCTGGTCTTGACGTGCGGCTTGCGGTTCAGGCCGCGCATCACCGCCTTCTCGGCGAGCATCCCGGCCGCGAGCATGACGGATGGATTGGACGTGTTGGTGCAGCTTGTGATCGCCGCGATGACAACCGAACCCGCCGTGAGTTCCGTGTCCTGTCCGCCGATGGTGAGCGGCACCCGCGCACCCATGTCCTCCGGCGAAACGCCAAGCCCGCCCTCTTTCACAGACAGCGCCGCCGTCTGCCGGAAACGCTCCTTCATGTCGCGCAGGTCGATCCGGTCCTGCGGCCGCCTGGGGCCCGCGACAGAGGGAACCACTGTGCCAAGATCGAGTTCCACCACATCGGAAAAAACGGGGTCCGGCATCCCGTCGGTGCGGAACAGTCCCTGTTCTTTTGCGTACGCCTCCACGATCGCGATCTGTTCCTCCGGACGGCCGGTCCGCCGCAAGTAGCGCAACGTCTCCTCATCCACGGGAAAAAAGCCCATCGTCGCGCCGTACTCAGGCGACATGTTGGCGATCGTCGCGCGGTCCGCCAAAGTGATGGAGCTGAGCCCGGCGCCGAAAAACTCGACAAACTTGCCGACCACGCCTTTTTTGCGCAGCATCTGCGTCACTGTCAGGGCCAGGTCGGTCGCCGTCGAACCCTCGGGCAGCCGACCGGTCAGCTTGAAACCGATCACCTGCGGTATCACCATGTACAGCGGCTGGCCCAGCATGCACGCTTCCGCCTCGATCCCGCCGACGCCCCAGCCGAGTACGCCGAGTCCGTTGACCATCGTGGTGTGGGAGTCCGTCCCGACCAGGGAGTCCGGGAACGCCTCCCAGCCGTTGGCGCCTTCCCGGACCTGCACCACGGACGCGAGGTATTCGAGATTCACCTGGTGGACGATGCCGGTGGACGGGGGAACGACGCGGAAGTGGTCAAACGAGGTGGTTGCCCAGTGCAGGAATTTGTACCGCTCCTCATTGCGCCGGAATTCGAGCTCCACGTTGGTCCGCAGTGCGTCGCCCGAACCGAACGCGTCCACCTGCACCGAGTGATCGATCACCAGGTCGACCGGAATCAGCGGATTGATCCGTTCCGGATCGCCGCCCGCACGCCGCATGGCGCTGCGCAGCGCGGCCAGGTCCACCGCGACGGGCACACCGGTGAAATCCTGCAACAGGATGCGGGCGGGAAGAAAAGGGATGTCCTGATCCTGCGGCGCGGACGGATGCCACGCGGCGAGCGCCCTGATGTGTTCGTCCGTGACGATGTAGCCGTCCCGGCGGCGAAGCAGGCTCTCCAATAGAACCTTGATGGAAAACGGCAGGCGCGACACGTCCGCGATTCCTTGCTCCCGCAGCGTCTGCAACCGGTAATAGCGCAGCGACTTCCCGCCTGCCTGCAATACCGCGAGCGAATCGAAAGAATCTTTCATACGATCAACTCCACTCTGTCCAGAAATGAACATAGGACGAACCGCCAGACTGCTATATATGTAAAAATGACGGTCTCCACACATAAGCCGTCTCTGGCCGTCGCATGCTATAGCTGTCACCGAGGCACACCCAGCTTGTCAATTATATCAATCGAAGGAGGCGACCGCAAAATGCCGCAACCGGATGACAGAGAACGCACGCCCAATTCCCTGGCCCCTGTGCACGATGCACCGGAGGACATGGAGGAGCACATCCATCGCATGGCCGATGAGGGCGGAGGGGTTGTCGACCAAAACTTTCCGGTCGGTGCTCCGATCGCCCGCAACAGCCTGCTTGTCACGGAAGAAACCGACGGGGAAGGAACAGCCGGTGCATAACACGGTCTAAAAAAGCGCGCCGACTTGTCCCAAACGTGATAGAATGGAGTTGCGGCGCACGGCGCCGACAACATCCACGTTGTAACCCGGAGGCGAGCTATCGTGTGG
>JAJZZT010000060.1 GCA_021797415.1 Bacillota bacterium | reverse complement strand
AGAGGGCAAACTGTTCCTTGGTTTCGAACCGCTTTCCCTCGGCATCGACGACCTCCACGGTCCCCGTCACCACATAAGGCCCATTGTCCATAACCTTGACCGTCACATCCGGCATAATTTCACCTCCTTTCACAGCGAATGCAGGATGATTGACCTACAAACATCACTTCCGCATCCCATAGGATAAAGCATGCAGGTGAAGGGAGGTCTGCACCATGGATGCATTGGGCGGATACACCCAGTGGGCTGTCGTGTTCCTGATCATTTTCGTGCTCTTCTTCTTGCTCGTGCCTCATTATGGACCAGCCGGCGCCTGAGATATCCGGTCGTTTCGATCCGTGCGCGGTTTGTGCGCTTCTTGCGGATCCAAAAAATCTCCATCACAGAACGCAAGCAGGTCTGCGTCGGCCGGCACAGGCGCGGACCTGCGCCTTGGATCCGGACAATTCCCGCTCACAGTCTCCTCGCATGGACACTGCGCGCCCTCCATTCAGCGCAGCGTGCTGTGCTCAGCGCTCCGCGTCTTTTTGCGGCGCCTGCTCCCCCGCCAAATCTTTCTTTTTGTCCGCTTTGTCCGCCAAGTCCATTCTCTCGTCCGTCCAATCTTCCGAGACGCCGATCCAGCGGTCTGCCCACGACTGCACATGGTCCATGATAGGTTTGAGTGTTATTCCTTTTTCCGTAAGTTCGTATTCGATGCGGATAGGCGTTTCCGGAAAGACGTTGCGCATGACGATGCCAGCCTGCTCCAACTCCTTCAGACGTTCCGCCAGCATCCTGTCGCTCATCTGCGGGATCGCGTCCGACAGGTCGGTGAACCGACGTTTTCCGGACAGCAACACCCGCACGACAAGCCCGGTCCAGCGCTTGCCGAGGATCGCGAACGCCGCCTCAAACTTGGGGCAGATCCGGGAATCGTTCACGAGGCAACCCTCCCTGCCTGCATCATATCAAAGTTATTGACGAAATGTAAGTCACTCGTATAACGTAATCTTGTTGTTATCAGACATTCGGGAGGCGTCTGGCTCACATGGATATCGACGACCTGGAATTTATGCATCGATTTGTTCCTGTGGCTCCGCTTTACAGTCGACATCTCCGGCGCGGCACTGCTGGGGATGCGATGATCCATGTCGGGCAACTCGCCATGCTCCGCCGCCTGGCCGGCGACGCATATCTGAACTGTCATTTCAAGGATGTTCATGGGTTCCCTCCTTTCGCACTGTCGATATCTGGTGTATTCTGATTCCCGTGAATTAGATATATTCTTAGAGATGATGGATCGTGACAGTAGAAATTTACTGCTATAACTGCGGCAACAGGATCGATTCCCGCGATGACCTTTATACCTACCTGTCGTTCAATGGAATTCATGCCCTGTGTTCCGCACGCTATGCCCGCAACCACAAAGAAGTCAACTCCATACGAGCACCCATCAACAGTCAATCGACCGTGCTGATCATCATTCTCACTCTCGTCGACTGCACTTATTTCAGTATCAAAGACTTTTCGTGGATTTGGCCGGCAATCGCCCTGATTGTCCCGTCGATCCGGTTTTTGTCGTGGTTTTTGACCGAGCGGGAAATAAAGTGATACTGTGCCGGTATATTTTGATATATTGATGAGGAAAAACACGAGAGGAGTCACAGTGAGATGAGCCAGCAGAGCCAGAGCAGGACGAGCCAAGAAGAGCCGAGCGTAGGATTGGACCTTGAGCGCATTGTATTTCTCGGACGGACATGGGAGGAGTACCTGCTCATGTTCAACCTCTCGCCAGAGGATATGGCGCAACGCACAATTCTCGACTGCCCCGCGGGCGCATGCGCCTTCACCGCCCGCGCCAATCGCCGCGGCATCGCCGCAACGGCGGCCGACATCGCCTACCGTCATCCGGTGGATGAACTGGAACACAAAGGACAACGGGATCTCGAACTCGTCATGCAGTCCATGGACGCATCGGAACGACAGTACGAATGGGGCTATTTCAGGAATGTCGGCGAACTGAGGGCGGCGCGCGCCGCGGCGCTTGCCGAAACCATCGCGGACATGCGCGCGCATGGGCAGGAGCGCTACGTGCCCGCGGAATTGCCCGATTTGCCGTTTACAGACGGACAGTTTGACCTGACGCTGTCCGCGCACTTTCTGTTCATGTACGCGGACAGGCTGGACCACGCCTTTCACCTCGCCACGCTGACTGAACTGATGCGGGTGACGCGGGAGGAAATCCGCATCTTCCCCACCGTGGATCTGGAAAGCCGACGCTATCCCCACATGGATGACCTGATCTCCTTTGCCTCCGGTCTTGGCTGGCGGGCACAGGAGGTTCGGGTCGGCTATGAATTCCAAAAACAAGCGAACACCCTGTTGAAACTGACCGCACAATGACGCCGCTGGGTTCATTCCAAAATCTGCGCCGCGCGGCCAAGCGGCGAAGGAGTGCGTCACAGTGGCGGACATCATGATCGCGGGCGGTACGGGCTTCATCGGAATGCGTCTGACGCAGGCCCTTGCGGCGCGCGGATTCGGCGTCATTCACCTGCGGCATCAGAGACAGGCGAAGCCCGACCCGTCACAGGCAGCCGTACGGTCCGTCACCTACGCCGATCTGGCCGCCGCCGGACCGGACAGCCATGACGCGGCGGCTGTCGTCAATCTCGCGGGCCGGTCCATCAGCGAAGGGCGATGGACAACAGCGCAAAAACAGCAGATCCTCGACACCCGCCTGCGCGCGACCGAGACCGTCGCGAACGCCATCGCACGCGGCGCGGTGCGCCCCGCCGTCTTGGTGAATGCGTCGGCCGTCGGCTATTACGGCGCGAGCCCGTCGCGCACGTTCACAGAAGAGGACGGGCCTGCCGCGTCTGATTTTCTTTCGACCGTGTGTTCGCGGTGGGAGCAGGCGGCCTGCACCGTTGAGCCGATTGGCGTGCGTGTCGTCCTGGCAAGGCTCGGAGTGGTCCTTGGCAGCAGCCGCGGCGCATTGGGGGCACTCGCCCTGCCCTACCGCCTGCATGCGGGCGGACCACTCGGCAGCGGCGCCCAGATTGTCTCCTGGATCCACATCGATGATGCAGTCGCACTTTTTCTATGGGTGCTCAACCGTGTGGACCTGTCCGGTCCGGTCAACTTCACGGCTCCCACCCCGGTCGCGATGAATGAACTTGGACAGGAAATCGCCGCCGTTCTGCGCACCCGGCACTGGCTGCCGACGCCCGCGTGGGTGCTACGCGCCGCCCTGGGAGAAAAAGCGGACATGATCCTCGCTGGCCAGCGGGTGATCCCGCAAAAGGCACTGCGCTCCGGATTCACATTCCGCCATCCCACACTGGAGAGTGCGCTGCGCGATCTGCTGGGCCGGGACATGGGGTAGACTCTCCCAACCCGGATACGCGGATCGAAGTGTGGGTCGAAACGTGGGTCGCAGCATGGCCGCATCCGGTAACCCCCGATTCGCAACTCATCCCGGACAACGCCCCGCTCACTTTTCCCGCGGCGCCCATGAGAGCAGAGCGACCCGGTGGTTTCGGGGTTGCATGAACTCTTCGCGCCGCTCCTGCAGGATCCGGTTCAAGCGCTCCGTCGCTTCCGCGTCGCCTTCAATCCGAAGTCTGCGCGCCAGCATCGGAAGGGCTTCCTTCGGGTCCGACCACCGTGGACCGAACGGCTCTGAGAAGATGCGCACATCTGCCATGATCCCCGCGTTCAGGAGTTGGGGATAAATATCGGCAAACGCCGGCATGTGCGGCGGGGATTCATGAGAACGAAACAGTGACCACAACGGCGCTAGGAATCCCATCAAAGGATCAA
>JAJZZT010000530.1 GCA_021797415.1 Bacillota bacterium | reverse complement strand
CTGAGGCCGAGCACCGTGTGGCACTCGGGCATGGCCTGCTTGATCAGCCTGATCCCCTCAAGGGTTTCCACGGCCGAGCCGATGTAGTTCTCATCGCCTGTCCCCACCGGAAATACCAGCGGATCAAAGATGATGTCCCCTGGATCGACGCCGTACTCCTGGACGAGAATATCGCGCGAACGCTGCGCGACCGCCAGTTTCCGGTCGCGCGCGACCGCCATCCCCACCTCGTCAATCGTGCCCACGACCAGGGCCGCTCCGTAGCGCTGCGCCAGCGGAACAACCTCGCGGAACCGTTTCAATCCGTCCTCCAGATTGATCGAGTTGATGATCGCCTTGCCCTGGCTGTACTTGAGCCCAAGTTCCAGCACCCGCGCGTCGGTCGAATCCAGCATAAACGGCGCCTTGACTTTTTTTGCGGCAAACTGGAGAAACAACTCCATGTCTTTCATCTCGTCGCGGTCCGGATCCTGCAGACAGATGTCGATCACGTGGGCGCCGCTTTTCACCTGCTGTCTGGCGATTTCGGACGCCTCTTCGTATTTCCCGGCGAGAATCAGCCGCTTGAACTTCTTCGAACCGAGCACGTTGGTCCGCTCTCCCACCAGAAGGGGCCTGCTGCTCTCCTCGACGTAGACCGGTTCGATGCCGGAAATGGCCGGTGGATGAGACTCGGCCGCACGGCGCGGCGGGATGTCGCCGAGCGCCTCTGCGAGCGCCCGCACGTGCGCCGGCGTGGTGCCGCAGCAGCCGCCGGCGATATTCAGCCAGCCCTCGCGGGCAAACGCGGCCATCTTCATCGCCAGGCTGGCGGGCGATTCATGATAATGGCCGTTTTCGTCAGGCAACCCGGCGTTCGGATAGCAGCTCACGCCCGATTTCGCCATGCCGGCGAGCGTCCTCAGATGGTCGCGCATGAACTCCGGCCCCGTGGCGCAATTGAGCCCCACCGAAACAGGGTGAACGTGTTCGAGAGAGATGTAGAACGCCTCGATCGTCTGTCCGGCCAGCGTGGTGCCCATCGGTTCGATGGTGCCGGAGATCATCACGGGCACGCGCCGCCCTGCCGCCGCAAAGGCGTTCAGGATGCCGATCGTGCCCGCCTTGACGTTCAGGGTATCCTGGGACGTCTCCAGCAGCAGGGCATCGACTCCGCCTTCCATCAGTCCCAGCGCCTGCTCGCGGTACATGTCCACCAGTTCGTCGAATGTGGTGCCGCCGGTCACGGCGAGCGTCTTGGTGGTCGGCCCCATCGCGCCCGCCACGAAACGCGGCCGCTCCGGCGTGCTCCACTCATCCGCCGCCGCGCGGGCAAGCTGCGCCGCCGCCCGGTTTATCGCCAGCGCCTTGTCCGCTGCGCCGTACTCCGCCAGCACAATGCGCGTCGCGCCGAACGTGTCGGTCTCGATCATGTCGGCGCCCGCCTCCAGGTACGCCCGGTGGATGTCCTTGATCACATCCGGCCTGGTGAGGCACAGCAATTCATTGCATCCTTCGTATTGTTCGCCGCCAAAATCCTCCGGCCCCAGATTCTCCTGCTGGATCATGGTGCCCATGGCGCCGTCCAGGATGAGAATCTTATCCCTCATCCTGCGCGCCAGCGGGGAATCCTGCACCGGCGGGAAAGCCGATCCGGCCATATCCTCAAGTTTTTGCAAATCCGATCGCCTCTCGCAAAAAAATAGGGTGTATATACTCACCGATTCCTCATCAGTGTACCATGTCGCCACAGACCGCGCTGCCACAGATCAAACTGACTCAGACCGCGCTGCCACAGACTGCGCAGTCACAGATCGAGCGCAAGCTCCGTCACAGGGAGCATTTCACCGGCGCTCATAAAATAAAGATAAGCGGCCTGCGCAGGCAATCCCAGCGCCCGCGAGAGCGCTGTACAGTACAGCGTCACCTGCGTGCGGTATGCGCTCAGGGTCCGACCGTCCAGTACCGCCAGGCGCCCGCCGTCAAGCTGGTCGGTCTTGTAGTCGACCAGTTCGAAGCCGTCGGACGCAAGCAGCACGCAATCCGCCGTTCCCTGGACGATCACGCGGTCGCTCTCGACCCAAGCCCTCATGCCACCCTGTGCGCCGCCACCCTGTGCGCCGCCATCCTGTGCGCCGCCGCCTTGCAGAGCGGCGACCACCCGCGCAGGTACGGCGAACGTGAACGGCAGTTCCCGCACCACCCTCGCCCCCGGAGCCAGCATGGCGCGACCGAATGGGCTGGAAAAAAATCCTGTGAGCCAAGCGACGGGCACCGCGTCAAGCTGGGCCTGCGACCATCCCAGCCGCTCCGCCAGGCGCGCCAGTTCGTCGCGCATCACGCCGTCATCGTACAATGCCCGAGCGAGATCCAGGCGTTGCATGGCCACGTGCACCAGCATACCGCGCTCCACCGCCGACGGATGCTCCTGCGATTGTACGAAGCGGGGACGCGCAAACCGCCGCGCCATGGTGGCCGGCGCAAATTCCACTGTCCCGTCCGTCTCGTCCTGTTCCCGCGAGGCGCGCCGCCAGTCCGAGACTGACAGCTTCATCGGCACGCCGCTCGGACCGTCCATCGCATGCGGTTCGCAGACGTGGCGCAGCAACCGCTCCCGGTACAGGATGAACTCCTCGTGGTCGGCCATCGCGTCATGCGGCGACAGCGCGAATGGATCCAGGCGCGCCGCGGCCACCCGATCCAGCGCCGCTGACGGTGCGCCGTCCGGTTTTGGCATGGGCAGCGGATCGCCCGCTGCGGTGTCCCACAGTCGTGTGCGAACCAGTTCATCGGTTTTGGCGCGGCCGCGAAATACGCAGGGACCGATCCAATCCAGGAACGATCGCCCGCCAAGCAGCACTGTCGCAGGCAATGCCACACGATCATACGCATGCGGACCCGCCTGTTGCCGCCATTTTTCGCGACGGTCGACCAGATTTCTCTCTGCTCCGACCAGGATCAATTTTTCTCTGGCGCGCGTCATGGCCACGTACAGAATGCGCGCTTCCTCCGCAAGATCGTCCTGCAACAGGGCATCCTCCAGAGCGACGGAAGCGGCGGTCGGATACACCTCACGCCGGTTCAGGTCCACGAAGGCCGGGCCAAATCCAAGCGTGCGGTGAAGCGCGATGCGGCTGCTCCGGCGCAAGCGGAATTGCTGGCCCATACCCGCCACCACGACGACGGGAAACTCCAGGCCCTTACTCTTATGAATCGTCATGATGCGCACGACATCCTCCTGCTCGCTGAGTGAGGGAGCCGCACCGACATCGCCCGCGTGCAGGCGGTGACGTTCCAGATAACGAACAAAATCGCCGAATCCTCCCGTCTGCACCTCCGCGAAACTGCGCGCCGCAAGCGCCAGTTGGCGGAGATTCGCCTCACGCACGGCCCCGCCCGGAAGAGATGAGCAAAATCGCAGCAGGTCTGCCTTGTGCAACAGGAGTTCGACCGCTTCCGCCAGTGCGTGCGACCGCACCTCGGTGCGCCACTGATCGAGTTTTTGCAAAAAACGCCGCGCCTTGTTTCCCGCATCCTCCTTCTGTTCACTGGCACAGGCGCGCAGCGCGGCAAGCAGACTTCCCTGACGCTTTGCGCGCACCAGCGCCAGATCCGTGCTGGTGAATCCGCCGACAGGCGAACGAAGCACGGCCGCCAATGGAATATCCTGGTCTGCATTGTCCACAATCTGCAAAAGTGACAGAGCCAGGCGAAGTTCATAGCCCGAATAGTAGCCGGCATCCGAATCGCCGGCGACCGGAATGCCAAGTTGCCGGAACACGCGCAGAAAATGCTCCATGCGGCCCGCCTTGGCGCGCATCAAGACTGCCA
>JAJZZT010000539.1 GCA_021797415.1 Bacillota bacterium | reverse complement strand
GGTTCGCTGCCGCCGGCCGGCGCTTCGCTGCGGCTCGACTTTGGCGCAGAGCGGTTGCCATCATCGCTGTTGTCCTGGATCGTGCCCGGCCTTGACGCGAAGCTGTCCGGCGGCGTGAACGGGCCGGTTTACATTACGCCCACGGCAAGCAAGGATGTGTATGGCATCTCCTATCAGATCGGACGCTCCGTTTTTCACGGCACGGTGGCCAGCCCGTCGCCTGCGCTCGCGACGGCGTTCACACCGACCGACACGGCGATTCCATTTGTGCAGATACCGGTCAATGGCCATGTGTACGATCTGCCGTACGACACATTGACCATGTCCAGTCAAACGTGGCTGTTGTCCTCAACGTCTTCATCGCATATCATCGATTCCTTTTTCAGCGATCCGACATCCGTCATTTCAGTCGAGGAAGGGTCGCACCGCGGTGTACTGTACACCGACGGGAGTGTCGGAGTCCATGTGACAAACGGTCCGTTCGGGCTGACTGTGCACTATGCGCAGGCAAGCGCTCCGCTGCGCGGCTGGCGCGGTTCCACCACGGAATCGCTTTCTGCCGCAGTCCCTTTTATCAATGACCACGGTGGGTTTCTCGGCGATCAGACCGCCGTGGCGGGGCGGTCGAAAGCGCAGCCGGGGCGGAATGTCTTCACGTTTCGCGGCTTGATCGGCGGTTGGCCGCTTTTTGGGACGCTGAATCAGATCCGGATCGCGACGGAAAACGGGGTGGTTGTCAGTTTGCGCAGAGCCTTGGCACAACTGGACCTGAGCGTCGGTTCGCAACGCGAGACCATTTTGTCCGGTCCGCAGTTGATCGCAAAACTTGGAACGAAACAGTTGCGTCAAGTGCAGTCTATCTCTCTGGGCTACGGCGTGAATGCGACGGGAGGCGGCATCGTGCGGTTGGCGCCCGTGTACCGCCTGACCATGACGGGCGGCTCCGCACGGTATTTGAACGCTGTGAACGCGAGGCCGTTTGAGGGGACGGGGATGACGGGTTGGACTTCAGGCGGGTAAAAGCGATTCTGCTCATCGTGTTTCTGCTGTTGAACGCCTTTCTGGCCGTGCAACTATGGGTGCTTCATTCTGCGATCTCCGTTTATGCGGAGCCGCAGTCGGATCAGTTGGCCAATGCCAAGAGTGCGTTGTTGATGGATCATGTCCGCGTCGATGCGCCGATTCCCGCGTCGCCGGAGGAGCCGTTGTCCATGCTGCGCGTGACACCGTCCCCCGTCAGTCTCAGAGCCTATGCGGATATCGTGCTGCCCGTCAGGAGCGCCGCGCCGCCGCGTCTTGTGAAAGGCCGCTGGCAAATCGACACGCCTTACGGCAGTGTGCGCCAGCTTGAACGCGGAAGCTTCTCTGTCACATTTGCTCCGTCCCATGCTGGATTAGGGCGCATTCCCGTTCGTCCTGCGCATTTTTTCAGCGATCTTAAGCGCTGGTTCAGCAAACATGGTTATAATTTTCATGATTACGAAACTCTTTCGTCCTGGAGCGCTCACGGTGTCCATGAGGAGACATTTGTGCAGCAATACCAGGGATACCCGTTGTTCGGCGCTCATCTGGAGATTCAGGTCAAAGGGGGGTGGCTCTACGGCTTCACCCAGACGGTGCTTGTAGTCAGAGGCGCACAGCCGCCTCGCGCGATCAATACCGCCGCCAATGCGCTGCTGTCGCTCGCGTCTTTTCTGGACAGGGCGAAGATCAATGTGGATAATACGATCGTAGGGATCCAGCTTGGTTACGGTTCCGGGATCACCAGCGATACGGAGTGGTATCTGGCTCCGATGTGGCGCGTCGCCTCGCGTTTGGGCGTATTCTACATCAATGCATTCACGGGTGAAGTGGGAGTGGGCAAAGAGTGAGAATGCCGGGCACAGCACCGAAACGCGCCGCGCCGGATGCGGACTTGCCGGGCGCTGCGGGGTTGTCCCGCGTGTCTTCCCTGGAGGATGTGCGGCAGGCGACGGACGGGAGCTTTCGCTGTTGTGTATTGGCCAGTGGAAGCACAGGGAACGCTGTATACGTGGAGGCGGGTTCCACCGCCCTGCTGGTGGACGCCGGAGTGGGGATCAGGCAATTGCAGGGCGCCCTGCGTGAAATCGGAGTGGTCCCGGATACGCTTGACGCGTTGCTTGTCACACACGAACACCACGATCATGTCAGAGGTCTTCCGCTTGTCGTCCAGCGCTTTGGACTCCCCGTCTACACGTCGCAGGGGACTTGGAGCGAACTGTGCGCCGGTATGGAGGATGTCGCCAAACCTCGCTTTATCGCGGCAGGGCGTCCGTTTGCGCTTGGGGAAATGGTCATCGAACCATTTGCGCTTTCCCATGACGCCATGGAGCCGCTTGGATTTGTCTTTCATGCCTTTGGGCGCAAACTCGTACTGGCGACCGATCTGGGTTATGTGAGCGCAAAGAACAGGGATGTTACGCGCGGCGCGCATACTTACATTGTGGAAGCGAACCATGACGTGGAAATGTTGCGCGCGGGTCCGTACCCGTGGCATTTGAAACGGCGGATACTGGGTGACAAGGGTCACTTGTCCAACGACAGTGCGGCCGAATATCTGCTGGACGTTGTGACGGAGGCAACCGCGCGCGTTTTTCTGGCGCATCTGAGTGAAGAAAACAACCGTCCCGAGGTGGCGTTTGCCGCGGTGGATCGGCTGTTCGCCGATGCTGGCGGCGCTGCGACGGAGGGGATTTTTCTCACGCTGACCCATCCGCGCGCGGCGACAGAGCTTGTGACCGTCTGTGAGCGGGGATCCCATCCCCATGCCCGGCTTCTTCCGGGGGCAAAACGAACGTTAAACCAGGAGTTCTGATATCCGTTGCCCGAGAGAACGGTCGTCGCGAGTATGCACAGATTGTGGACAGTATGCACGACTGTTGCAGGGGGAGGAGAAATCATATGGGATACTACGATGACGGAGAGTTTCGCAGTACCAGGAAATCGGGCAAAGAACCGCTTTCCGTATTCCGCTGGATTGCCGTCGCGATCGTGGCTGCGATCGTGGGCGCGGGTTCCACACTGGCGGCGGTTCCGCTGATGGTGCACTACAATCTGCTCCCGTCCCCGTCGCTGTCCGGAGCCAATCTGCAGCCCACGAGCTTCAACGCACCGGGGAGCAAGACGGTCAATGAAACGGTCAATGTGACGGTGAACGATGCGATCGTGCAGGCTGTCAAAAAGGCCACGCCCTCCGTGGTGGGCGTCGTCAACTGGCAGTACGAGCCGAATCCGAACGGCGTCGGACAGAGCCTGCAGCAATACGGTGTGGGCTCAGGCGTCATTTTCAGCCCCAAAGGATATATCATTACGAACAATCACGTGGTGCAGGGCGCCACAAAAGTCGAGGTCGTGCTGGGCGACAAGGTGCACATGTACGCGCAGGTCGTGGGAACAGATCCCTATACGGACCTTGCCGTGCTGAGGATTCCCTCGCGTTACGTCACATCGAAGGATGTTGCGCAGTTTGGCAACAGCAGCACGCTGCAGCCGGGTGAACCGGCGATTGCGATCGGCAATCCGGCCGGCCTTGATTTTGCGGATACGGTGACCGCCGGCGTGATCAGCGCCACGCAGCGCGTGATGCCCGTCATCGACGAGCAGACGGGGCAGGCGATCGGGGATGAGACCGTCCTGCAGACAGACGCCGCGATCAATCCCGGCAACAGCGGCGGCCCGCTTTTGAACATCGCCGGGCAGGTGATCGGGATCAACAGTTCGAAGATCGTCGCGAAGGGATTCTCGGGGATGGGGTTTGCCATCCCGATCAATGAGGTCAAACTGATTGCGGGCCA
>JAJZZT010000243.1 GCA_021797415.1 Bacillota bacterium | reverse complement strand
GCTTCGACCAGCCGCTTGCCCGTCTCGACGGCGAGCGTGTGGGCGATCGCCGCCACCCGTTCGCGCAGCAGCGCGGCAGTGCGGGCAAGCACCTCGGCGCGTTCCCGGGCCGGGCGGGCGGCCCAGGCCGGAAACGCGTGCGCGGCGGCGTCCATCGCCTGCCGCGCGTCCTGTTCCGAAGCGTGGCCGATTTCCCCGATCATCTTCCCGGTGGCCGGATTGATCACCGCGATCGATTCGCCGTTGACCGGGTTTTGCCACGTCCCGTCGATGTACTGCGATGCGGGGATGCGTTCAGGATTGCGTTCAGGATTGCCGTTTGCCAACTTTCATTCCACCTTATCCAAGATAAAGATTCACGCCATCAAAGTCTCATGCAAAAGATTCACGCCATCAAAGTCTCATGCAATGGAATCCGCCGCGTCAACCCGCCGGGCCGCGTCCCCCGAACAATTCAATGCCATTCATCCGCCTGTCGTACATGGGCGACACCAGATAGGGCATACCCTTCTGGCACACCAGCCGGTCTCCGTCGGTCAACCCGGCGTCGCGCGCGGCCAGGATGTCGATTAGGCGGGTCCGCCAACGGCCGAGTTCGTCGGCGTACTCTGCACGATCGGCCAGATTGCGGCATTCATACGGGTCTGCGGCGAGATCGAACAGTTGCTCAAGCCCTGTGCGCGGGAACCATATGTACTTCATCTTTCCGTCCGTCAAATACTGCATCTCCTGCTCATCCGCGTAGGCCGTGGAATGCTCCCCATGCACGAACGGACGCCAGGGCGCCTGTGCATCGCGCATGATGCCAAGCATGCTGCGCCCGTCCACAGTGTCCGGCACGGCCACGCCGGCCACATCGAGAATCGTCGGCATGATGTCCTGCAGGCACACCGGACTGTCGACCACGCGGCGCGCGCCGCCGAAGGACTTCGGCAGGCGGACTATCAGGGGAATGTGCGCCGACCCTTCATACGCATAGGTCTTACGCCACAAGTGATGATCTCCCAGCATGTCTCCGTGATCGGACGTGAAGATGACCAGGGTATTGTCGAGCTGCCCCGTCTTGCGCAGAAAAAACAGCAGACGCCCGATCTGGTGGTCAATGTGGGTGATGGCCCCATAGTAACCGGCGCGCCCCCGGCGAATCTCCTCCGGACTGCGCACACCGCGCCATGCGTCCGGGAATGCGGCATCGTCCGGTACGTCGTACATCTGCGCAAAGTCGCCCACGGCCGGCTCCGGCAAGCGCTTTCCCATGTAAAGATCAAAGTAGTATTGCGGCGGATCGTAGGGGGAGTGGGGCCTTGCGAAGGATGTCTTCAGGAAAAACGGTTTGCTTGGGTCGCGTTCGCGAAGAAACTTGATCGATTCATTGACAGTCCAGTTCGTGGGATGCAAAAATTCCGGCGCATGATACGGCCTGGCCATCCACGAATTCCAGTCCACACCGTGGTCGGCGATGCCGTAATCCCCTGTCTTGTTGCGGTCAAACCACTGCCTGTAGTCGGATTCAAACCCGGGATCGTGCTCGCGGCCCGACTCGTCAAGCACAGTGTGATGGAACCCGTTCAAAGAACGCTGCGGATAAAAATGCATTTTCCCGACGCCCTGCGTGTGATACCCGGCTTTCGCCAATTCGCCCGGCAGCGTATGGGGGAAGTTTACACCCATCTGCCGTTGGCCGCGTCCCATACCGAGAATTCCCGTATTCCATGGGTCCATGCCGGAGATCAGGCACGCCCGCGCGGGAATGCACGACGGGCTCGGCGTGTACGCAACCGCGAAAACCGTCCCCATCGCGGCCAGCCAGTCCAGATTGGGCGTCTCGATCACCCGGTTGCCATAGCATCCGAGCGTGTCCCAACGCTGCTGGTCCGTCATGATCAACAATACATTGGGTTGCGCCAAACAGACCCCCTCCTCAGATAGCGGTTGCATCCATTCTGACAGACCCTTCCCATTCTTTCAATGCCCGGTCCGCGGCCTGCCCAGGTCTGCCCAGGTCTGCCCAGGTCTGCCCAGGTCTGCCCAGGTCTGCCCAGGTCTGCCCAGGTCTGCCCAGGTCTGCCCAGGTCTGCCCAGTCCACGGCCCATATCGGGCACAGGACGGGCCGTCTGCGCGCAACATGCGCGATGTCCATCCGCCATATCTTTAAGAGGTAGTTCAAAAAGGGGGCAGAACTCCCCGGCGCATGGCGGAGTCATCGCCAGAAATGCAACCTCACGCACCCCAAAGATTCTGGAGTGGACCCCATGAGAATCGTCATTCGCCAAAAGGACGACGCGCAGGGAGCGGGAGCCGTCGGTCTGGCGCTGAGCGGCGGCACCCTGAAGGCGGGCGCGCACATCGGCGTGTTGCACGCGCTGGAGGAGCTGGGGGTGGAACCGACGCACATTGCCGGTACCAGCGCGGGCGCATTGATCGCGGCTCTGTACGCGCATGGGTACAGCGTCGGCGACATGGAAGGGCTCGTGCACAGCTTCCCCGGTCCGCGACTGCTCGACGCCGGTCGCCCCGGTGCAGCCCTGCTGTTCGGCTGGCTGGCGCGGCGCCTGACCAACCGGACGCATGCCGCACAGCCTGCCATGCCGCTTGGCGTCATCGCCGGTCGCCGTTTGCTCGCGTATTTCGAAGCACTGCTCGCCGACCGCCAGGCGGTGCGAACGTTTTCGGCAGTCGCGACCGACCTGTACAGCGGGAGAGCGATCGTGTACAGCAACGACCCCGCCGTCGCACACCTCCCGGATGTACTGCCGATCCACGATATCGCGCGCATCATCCTCGGCAGTTGCGCACTGCCCGGCATTCTGAGCCCGGTGCCATGCGGAACGCATCTGCTCGTCGACGGCGCACTGCGCAGCTATGCGCCAATCAACATTCTGCGCCAGGCCGGATGCACAAGGATCATCGTCGTGCACCTGAACAAACTGCGGTCCGAGTGGCGCCCGCGCTCACCGTTTCACGTCGCGGACCGGGCGTTGGACATCCTGCTGGAAGAGACGGTGGAAAACGAACTGCCCGGCGACGATGTGATGATCCTCGCGCCCGAACTGGACGACGTGACATGGCTGTCTTTTGACAGGCTCTCCGCCTGTGTGGAGGAAGGATACGCCTGTGCGCGGGCGAACAGCGACGCCATCAGGCGGTTTCTGCGTACGCCGCGGAAGGCGCCCGGGACTGCGCGACAGAGAAAATCTTAACCCAATCTCCACACAGTCCATACGCATTCACGCCCCGGCTCATGTACAATCTCCGAGAAGCGCCCGCAATCCGGAGAATTTTCATCCTGCCGATGGGCGCGACAAGGTTCCCCCGCAGATCTCTGTGATGCCGCGCGGGAGACATATGATATAGTCGAGGGGACATGTGGCGGATCTCAATCCCCGGATACTCTAATCTCATGTCCCAAAAAGCGAATCCAGCCTGCAGGCCGGCTTCATCATCAGAACAGAGTGTCACAGCCCGTGACTTTCAGGAGGTTGGCAATCATGAGTATGGCGCAACAAGACAGCGTTCTGGTCAGGACACTGACCGAGAGCTGGCGAAGAGAAATGGAAGCCGCGCGCCTCTATGGCTGTGCGGCGAAACTGGAAAAAGATCCGCAGCGACAGTCGGTTCTGACGAAACTCGCGGATATTGAAACATCCCACGCGGAGCTGTGGGTGGACAAACTGCGTGAAGCGGGCGGCTCCGCACCGGCCGCGCCACAGACGGACGACACCCAAGCGCTCAGCGGTCAGGAACTGCTGGAACGCCTGGACGCGCTGGAACAGCAGAATGCGGCGTGGTATCAGTCGCTGCGCCATGTCTTTGAAGACCGGG
>JAJZZT010000313.1 GCA_021797415.1 Bacillota bacterium | reverse complement strand
GCATCTGGTTTGACGCGCACGGCGACATGAATACGCCGGAGACGACGCCGAGCGGCAATATCCACGGAATGCCCCTGGCCGTTTCGCTCGGGCTCGGGCATCCGGATCTCACCGGGCTGGGCGGGCTGCAGCCGAAACTTCCGGCGGAAAACGTCGTGCTCGTCGGCGCGCGGTCGATCGACAGAGAGGAACGCGCGCTGATCCGCGAGAGCGGGATGCACGTGTTCACGATGGCGGATATCGATGAGCAGGGCGTGAGCCGGGTGATGCGAAAGGCGATCGAGATCGCGAGCAAGGGGACACAGGGCGTTCACCTGAGTGTGGACCTTGACGCGCTCGACCCGATGTACGCGCCAGGAGTCGGCACGCCGATAAATGGTGGGTTCACCTATCGGGAAAGCCATCTTGCCATGGAATTGCTGGCCGGTGCGGGGTGCGTCCGCTCGGCCGATTTTGTCGAGGTTAATCCGATTCTCGACGCGAAGAACCAGACGGGGCGCATGGCGGTCGAACTGGCGGCGTCCCTGCTGGGGCAGACGGTATTGTAGGCGAGAAGCGCATCTGAAGCAAAGAGCGGTGGGAGAGACGGGAATGTGGCAGGAAATTGAATACAGCAAGGCGCGGGGGCGCGGGGACGTGGTGTGGATTGACGTGCGGTCGGGAGCGGAGTATGAGGAATCGACGATTCCCGGCGCCGTGCACATCCCCATCTTTGACGACGAGGAGCGGGCGCAAATCGGCACGGTGTACAAGACGAGCCCGCGCGATGCAACGGATCTTGGGTTGGCCATCGCATCGCGGAAATTTCCAGAACTTGTGGCAAGGATCGAACAGGTTGCGGGAGACCGGTTGCCGATCGTTTTCTGCTGGCGCGGGGGGATGCGCAGCAAAGCCGTCGCGACCATTGTGGACCTTGCGGGGCGGTCCTGCGCGCGTCTGACCGGCGGCTACCGGGCGTATCGCCAATATGTGACAGCGCGGCTCGACCATTTTCGCGCAGAGGACTTACCACCGGCGGTTGTCTTGCACGGCATGACGGGCGTGGGCAAGACGATGCTGCTGGGCAGGCTGGCCGCGCGCGGAGCCCCCGTGCTCGATCTGGAGCAACTCGCGCGACACCGCGGGTCGGTGTTTGGCGGGATCGGGCTGGAACCGGCCAACCAGCGCCAGTTTGACTCCGGCCTGCTCGATGAATTGGACCGGCTGGCCGCCGCCCCGTTTATGCTCATGGAGGCGGAGAGCAAGCGGATCGGGCGCGCCACCATGCCTGACTTTCTCTTTGCGGCCAAATTGCGCGGATTGAATATTGAACTCACGGCCACCCTGCCCGTCCGCGTCGAGCGCACGCTGTGGCAGTACGGTCTGGAAGATGAAGATGCATTTCACGCGGCGATGGCAAACGCCGTCGGTCGCATCGAGCGCCGGTTCTCGCCCGATTTGCGCAAGCGGAGCGCGGAGTGGCTTGCGCGGCGCGACTTCGCGTCGCTGGTCTTTGCGTTGCTGGAAGAGTACTACGATCCACGCTACCGTCACGCCATGGCGACTTACGAGCGGTCGTTCACGCGGATTTGCGCAGAGGATCTCGACGCGGCGTGCGAGGCGGTGCTGCAGTTGTGCCCGGCTGCGGGACTGGCGCAGTGACCGTTGCACCTCCTGCCGCATCCATTGAACGGGTGAGCAATGCATCAGAGATCCGCTTGGACGGTTTCAGGAGGGGCAACGGATCATGATCTATCTGGCGTTGGGCGATTCGATCACCCACGGCTACAATGCGTCGGACGAAAGCCGGAACTATGTGTCGCTGCTTGTGGAAAAGCTCAACCGGCGGGAGCGGACTTCCGTTTATGTGCACGCCAAACCGGGCTGGACGGCGTCGCAGCTGGCGTCCAGCCTGCAGAGAGTGCCGACCTGCATCCTGCAGGAGGCGGCGGTGATCACGGTGATGGTGGGCGGGAACGACCTGTTGCGCGCCATGCCGTGGTATCTGAATGACGTTGACGCCGGACGCGAGCGGCTCCATCAGTCGTTTGCGCCCGCCGTGCGGGAGATACTTTCGCGCGCGCCCGGGCGGCCCGGCGCAAAAAGGCTTCTGTGCACGGTGTACAATCCGTTCCCAGAGTGGGATCTCGCGCGCGTCGCGCTGGACGATCTGAATGGGATGATCGGGCGGGCGGCGCGGGAACATGCGTGCCATATCGTGCCCATCCATCAATCGTACGCGGGGCGCGAACGGGATCTGGTCGACGGGTATCGCGGCGGCCAGTCGGACGACTTCCGCCTGATGCGCAACCCGATTCACCCGAATGACAGGGGCCACGTCCTGCTTGCGGAAGAATTGTTTGCGCGCTATGAACAGTTGTCACGCCGCTCCAAGGGGCAAAACCGCCCCCGCAAGCGCCGGGCTCGCGGAAAAGCGGCCCGCGCTGCGGCGCTTTCGCGCCGGGCGCGCATAAACAGCGGGACCAAGAAGGCAGATTCTTCGCGCAGACATAACAACGCAAACGGTGTATAATACCAGTGTGGTACGGCGCAACGCCGAGTTTGGGGGACGGGCATGGAACGGGTGGCCGACAGTGTGCTTCAAAGCGCGCAAGACGGCGATGCAGGGGCCTTTGAAGCGGTCGTTGAAGCGTACCAGGACCAGGTGTTCACTCTGGCCTTTCGTTTGCTCAGCGATCCCGTGGAAGCAGAGGATGCCGTCCAGGAGACGTTTTTGCGCGTCTACACGCATTTGCCGCGCTATGACTGGAAGTTCAAGTTCACCACGTGGCTATACCGTATTGCGACGAACATCTGCATCGACCATCTGCGCAGGCGCAGGCCGGAGAGTTCGCTGGACTGCGAAGCGGAGGGATGTGACGGCGGCGTTGCATTATTTTTGCGCGATCGTCTCGCGGCGGGCGATCCGACGCCCGAACAGGCGATGATGCGGTCGGAGACGTGCAACGAGGTCCAGCGTGCTTTGGCCGATCTGCCGCCGCTCTACCGGACGGTACTGGTACTACGCTACATTCAGGAATTGTCCTTGCAAGAAATCAGCGATATTCTGCACATCCCGATCACGACCGTGAAAACGCGCATTCACCGGGGGCGCGAGGGAATGAAACAACTGTTGTGCCGGGTTCCGGTATCGTGACGTCGACAGGAGGCTGTGCGATGACGTGCGACGAGGCGCGGACAAGCATCCATTTTCATCTCGACGGGGATGAGCACCATCATGTGCAACGCGCGCGCGAGCATGCGCGGGGATGCGTTCATTGCGAGCGGCATCTGCTGGATCTGGAGGAAGTGGAACGCGCGCTCAAGGGGCTGAAACGCTACGCCGCCCCGCCGGATTTGAAGGATCACATTATGCGCGCCGTTTCACAGGCTTCGCAAAAGCGACCGCTCGGCCGGATGGTGTTGTGATGGCCGTAGGCGGCAAGGTCGTATACGATCGGGTATCAGGTGGCGCACATGGGTCAAATTCTCGCTTTGGTGCATAAATTCACGATATTCGACGTGATTGATATCGCGATTGTCTCGTATGTTTTTTATCGGGGCATTCTGTTGATTCGCGGTACGCGCGCTGTCCAGCTTCTGAAGGGCATTCTCGTTTTGTTGGTCGTCGCGGGTCTGAGCCGCGTCTTTCATCTGCAAGCGCTCAGTTGGCTGCTCAACGAGGTGTTGACGGTCGGCCTGCTGGCGATTCCGATCGTTTTTCAGCCAGAGTTGCGACGCGCACTGGAGCAATTGGGGAGAAGCAACCTGATTTCTGTCAATCTTCATTGGCAGGGGACCGGCGATCCGGAAAAGGTGACGCGTGAGCTGGTGGCCGCCGCGCAGGTCTTCTCAAAGAACCGC
>JAJZZT010000444.1 GCA_021797415.1 Bacillota bacterium | reverse complement strand
CCGGCCGATGAACCGTTCATCTGGCGGCACAGCGTGTATGTGTCCCTCCCGGTGGTGGACCGGATGTTTCACCTGTACCTGCACCTCCACCGTCCCGCCAGCCAGACGGCAATGGACAGCGCCAGGATTACGGCAAGCAGCGCCGCCCAGGTTGAGACTGCCATTCCCGCCATCTCCCAGTGAGACGCCGCACTTGCGGAAAGCGGCGCCATCACCGCGATGGCGGACGGCACATAGGCGGAAAGTCCAGTCCCGAAGCCAGCGCGAAACAGAAAATACGTCAGGACACCCGCGATCACCGCATGGTACACGCGGGCGAGAAAATACGGACGCATGCGGATATCGGTATCCGTCAGGACACTCGCCACCTGGGCGTGAACCGACAGTCCGCTCCACGCGATGATTGCGCTGACGACGCTCAGGCGTTCAATGAGCGGTGCGGGGGCTGCGGCGCTGGCGGCGGCGCCGATGTCGATCTCAAACAGGCCGCTGATCAACGGCGTCACGAGGCTGGCGTCAAGATGCAGCGCGGCAAACAGCGCGGACAGCGGAATGCCGGCCAGCGCGACGATCCCGATCTGGTCCAGCACGCGGAGAAAGACGGAAAAAAAGGCGATGAAGCCGCCGATCATGAGCAGTGTCCGGATAGAGTCGGTCACTGAATCGCCGAGCAGTTTTCCAAACGGGCGGCCATCCTCGGCGCGCGCCCGGACCATGGCGCGATAGGCGCGGCGAAGCAGGAACGGTTCCACCGCCTCGCGGCCGGCGCGCCCGCGCCATAAGCGTTTCTCCTCGCGCCTGCCGTACAATTTGAAGGTCAGCCCCACAATGACGGCGGACGCGTAGTGCGCGATCGCGAGCAGGGCGCCGAGCGCGGGCGATTTGAACATGCCGACCGCCACGGCGCCGAACATGAACAAGGGGTCCGCCGTGTTGGTGAACGCCAGCAACCGCTCGCCTTCAATCTGCGTGCAAAGCTCGGCGCGCCGGAATTTCGCGGTGATGACCGCGTCCATCGGATAGCCCGCGGCGAGCCCCATGGACAGGGCGAACGCGCCGACGCCGGGCACGCTGAAAAGCGGCCGCATGAGCGGTTCAAGCAGTACGCCGAGCGCATTGACGACGCCCACGCCAAGCAGTATTTCCGATAGGATAAAAAATGGGAGCAAGGAAGGCAGCACGACATCCCAGAAGACCTTCAGCCCGGACACGGCCGCTCCCAGGCCCTGCTCCGGATAGATGACCAGGGCGAGCGTGAAGAGAACGGCCAAAATGGCGGTGGTGACCGTTCCCCACTGCTTGCGGCGCATGTGCACCAATGACCCCTCCCACGACAGCTCGTTGTCCGCCCTTGTTACAGTATGATGGCTGTCCACCAGTTATAACGCTATACTGTCAACAGGAAGGCCGGGTGGGACTTTGGACAAGAGCGTGCGGCAGATTCAGCGCGAAGTGGACGAATACATCGGCCAGTTTCGCGAGGGTTATTTCCAGCCCCTCACCCTTGTGGCGCGCCTCGCGGAAGAACTGGGCGAACTGGCGCGGGAAGTAAACCACGCGCATGGAGAGAAACCGAAAAAACCGGAAGAACCCGCGGGCGATATCGCGCTGGAACTGGGAGACATCCTGTTTGTCGTGGCATGCCTGGCCAATTCGCTCGGAATCGATCTGCAGGATGCGCACGACGCGGTGATGGAAAAATTTAGCACGCGCGACAGGCACCGCTGGACGCGGATTGACGAGCGCGAAAACAGGCCGGGAGAATCGGAGTGAGGCAGATGGAAAACATCCGCGTGGCCATCGCGGGCATCCGCGGTAAAATGGGGCGGGAGGCGGCGCGGGCGGTCGCCGCTGCGTCCGATATGGAACTGGTCGCGGGGATTGATCGGACGCGGGCAAAGGACGCCCCCGCAGTGGCCGGAACGCCAGTGTACACAGACGCCGAGGCGTGCTGTATTGAAACACGGCCCGATGTGCTGATTGATTTTACGCACCGCGAAGCGGCGCTCGTGACGGTGGAACAGACGATTGCGCACGGTGTGCGGCCCGTGATCGGAACGACGGGATTCGCGGCGGACGAGCTGCGGGCGTTTGCGGCGCGGCTTGACGAACGGGAACTGGGAGGGCTGTACGCGCCGAACTTCGCGATTGGCGCGCTGCTCTTGATGCGCCTGGCGACGGTGGCGGCGCGTTATCTTCCTGCGGTGGAGATCGTGGAATACCACCATGACGGCAAGCGGGACGTTCCTTCGGGAACCGCGCAAAAAACCGCGCGGCTCATCGCGCAAAGCGTGCGGGAGCACGCCGCCGGAGACATGCCGGCGGCCAGCGCCGCGGATGCTGCGGCGTCTGGCGCGGCGCGCTTTCACCTCGTAGAGGGCATCCCGGTGCACAGTGTGCGGCTGCCTGGGCTGATCGCCCACCAGGAGGTGCTTTTTGGCGGCGAGGGCGAACTGCTGACGATCCGTCACGATTCGCTGGGCAGGAACTGCTTCATGCCGGGCGTCCTGCTTGGCGTGCGCGGCGTGCTGACGGCGCGCGGCCTTGTGGAGGGACTGGAACATTTTCTATTCTGACGGGGGGATCGGCTATGCGCATTGCGCTTGTGGCGCACGACCGGAAGAAAGAAGACATGGTGAACTTTGCGATCGCCTATCGCGGGCTGTTTGAGGATCACGAACTGTTTGCAACAGGAACGACCGGCCTGCGCATCGCGGAGGCGACGCGGCTTGACGTTCACCGCTTCCAGAGCGGACCGCTCGGGGGAGACCAGCAGATCGGCGCCCTGATCGCGGACAACCGCCTGGATCTGCTGATCTTCCTGCGCGATCCTCTCATGGCGCAGCCGCACGAACCGGATATCATCGCGCTCCTGCGCCTGTGCGACGTGCACAACGTCCCTGTCGCCACCAACATGGCCACCGCCGAAATGCTGCTGCGCGGCATCTGGCGCGGCGACCTGGCGTGGCGCGAGCTGTTCGCCGAGTCTGGCGACTAACGCGGATTTTATCCCATGTCACGAGAGTTCGATGGAAGGGGCGGTCACAAGTGCGCATCGGCATCAGTTGTTACGCGACCCTCGGCGGATCGGGCGCCCTTGCGACCGAACTCGGCAAGGCGCTCGCAGCCAGGGGGCATGAGGTGCATTTTATCGTGTTCGGCATGCCGTTTCGTCTCGGAATGTGCCAGGAAAACATCTACGTCCACGAGGTGGAGACGGCGAATTACCCTGTTTTGCAGTCCGCTCCGTTCGATCTCGCGCTGGCGGCCAAAATGGCGGATGTCATCCGCAATTACGACCTGGACATCCTGCATGTGCACTACGCCGTCCCTTTTGCCGTCTGTGCCTTTCTCGCACGTGAGATGGTGGGAGAACACGATGTGGGCGTGATCACGACCCTGCATGGAACGGACGTGACCGTGCTCGCCCAGGATCCGCTGTTGCGCGACGCCATTCGCCTTGGCATCGAGAAAAGCGACCTGGTCACCGCGGTCTCGCAGAGCCTGATCGAGCAGACGCGCGAACTGTTTCAGCCGCGCTGTCCCATTGCCAAAGTATACAATTTTGTCGACACGGAACTGTTCGCGCGCGTTCCGGACACGCACTGGCGACAGCATCTGGCGCCGCACGGCGAGAAAATCCTGTTGCACATGTCCAATTTCCGGACGGTCAAGCGCATTCCCGACGTGCTGGCCATCTTCTCGCGCGTGCGCGAGCAGATGCCGGTCAAGCTGGTGATGGTGGGCGAGGGACCTGAGCTTGACGCGGCAAGACGGCAGGCGTACCGCGAAAATATAGCCCGGGATGTCCATTTTCTCGGCCAACGCGACGAGGTCGCACCGCTG
>JAJZZT010000344.1 GCA_021797415.1 Bacillota bacterium | reverse complement strand
GATACGGTCGGGAATGACGGCGTGCGTCACGCCCTCCAGGCGCGACACGCCCTCGATGCGGATGGTGTCCGTCCCGGCTCCGCGGACGCATGCGCCCATCTTGTTCAGATAGCTGGCGAGATCGACAACCTCGGGCTCTTTGGCGGCATTTTCAATCACGGTCACACCCTCAGCGAGCGTCGCCGCCATCATGGTGTTGATCGTCGCGCCGACGCTCACGAGGTCAAAGTAGACGCGCGCGCCGCGCAACCGCCCATTCACATGCCCTTCCACATATCCGTGTTCAATCGATACGGTCGCACCCAATGCTTCAAAACCCTTTATATGCTGGTCAACCGGACGCTCTCCGATGTTGCAGCCGCCGGGCAATGGCACGTGGAACTGTCCCGTCCGCGCGAGCAGCGGTCCCGCCGCATAGATCGACGCGCGCATCTTGCGCGCCAGTTCGTAGGGGACCGTGGTGGTCGCCAGGCGGTTCCCGGCGACGACCAGCGAACCGTTCGTCCGGCGTTCCACCTTTCCTCCGAGACAGCGCAGAACGTCCGCCAAGTGATCGATGTCCGTAAGATAAGGCGCCTCTTCGATCGTGGTCTCGCCGCTCTCGGCCAACAGGGCGGCGGCCATGATGGGCAAGATGGCGTTTTTCGCGCCGTCGACCCGCACGGTGCCCGCAAGGCGTTGTCCACCGCGAATACTGATACTGCTCAACAGAAAGCACCTCCGTGTAATCGGCGCGCACCGACATGCTTCCCCCGGGCTCGCGGCGCGTCTTTAGTATTCTACCGTGAGAATGGGACTTCCAACAAGCACTCTCGTGTACTGATTGAAATGATCTTCATGCAGGGCCACCTGAAGGTCAAGTTTCTGCGTCCCGCCGACAATGTACGGAATGCCGGCGGCGGCAAAGCCCGCCACGCTCGTCGTGTACGGCAGGACCATCGGCTGCAGCGGCAGGGCGGCCACTGCGCCAAAAGCCGCGTCAACGGTTCGCGAACGCTGCGCGGGCGCCAGCAGACGGTCAATGTGGCCGAAAAGCGATGCGTTGACGGTCGGACGGCCGCCGATCGAGCGGACGGCGCGCTGCACGTCCGCATACATGGCCGGCAGCCTGGAAAACACGCGGGCGGCGCCGCCGGTCGCCTCCTGCCGCCAGATGCGAACGACCAGCACGGTTTGCGCCGGAACCAGCCGCAAGCTGGCGAGTTCGACGGACAGATGGCTGCGGGTCCCGTATGTACCGGTGAAAAGCGCCACATGATCGCGCGAATCCACATGTCCATAGTAATGAAGATGCCTGCCGCCGAGTTCCGCTGCCAGCCGCGACGCCGTGGCGCGCAGTGCGCTTTCAGGACGGAATGTGTCTGACAGGGTCGTCCAATCATGAATTTCAAATCCGCTGTATGCGGCTCCCGTCGCACGAAACGCCGTTTCGATATAATTGCACACTTGCTGCGGCACATCGGCCTGCGCCTGGCGCGCGGCCCACGCACGCCCTGCGCCGTAGACGGCCAGACACGCCGCCAATGCCGCCAATGTCATTAGTTTCCGCACTTCCGTCAACCCCCATACGCTCCGATCTCCACGGTAGCAGTATGGTCCGGGACTGACGGGTTTATACGAAACTATCTCGAATCAACCGCGCAATAGCGTGGCGCCGCCGACATACTGCAAAACAAATCCCGTCAGGCCCGCGGCGATCACCATGGCGAGCAGCAGCCGCAGCACGCGCGCAGGGCGGTCGTCCGGCCGGCGCAAAAAGATATCCCAGCGGATCGCCCCGAGACCGTACCAAGCGAGAGCGGTGCCGAACAGCAGCGACAGAATGGTCACAAAGCCTGTCATCTGCCCTTGCGCATTGAGTGTGCTGATGGCGCTGTTGATCACGGCAATGCTCCATTTCTCGCTGCACGCGGTAAAGAATACGGCTCACGGCGCCGTTTTCTGTCCGTCGGCGAGTTGCATGAGCGAATTTTCCCGCGCCGGCGACGGATTTGGCTATCATTCTCCGTGCGCGGCCTCACTTTTCAGGAGCGGTCAGCGCACGCTCCGCGAGTATGTTCAGAGTCACATCATCCATCGGCGGATTGTGCAGCCCCGCGCGCACATCGCGGTAGGCGCGTTCCAGCGGAGTGGAGCGCAACAGGCTGTTGCCGCCGACCACCCGCATCGCGAGGTCCACCATCTCCACCGCAGCGTTGGTTGCGACATACTTGGCCAATCCGAGCTCTGCGCGCATCCCCTGCCGCGTCTCGCGCTCTGCCGCTTCGTCGTAGCGCGCGGCGGTCGTGTAGAGCATGGTCCGGGACGTATCGCGCAGGACCTCAATGCGGCCCAGTTTCTCGCGCACCTGCGGGATGGTGGCGATCGTCTTGCCCTGCAGGCTGGTCGGGGAATGTGTGCCGGCAAATGAGAGCGCGTAGCGGCGCGCGACGTTCGCAATGCCAAGGTAGGTCGCAGGGATGTGGAGCATCCAGCCGCTTCCGTCGCTGCTGCGTCTCATCTTCTGGCCCGGCGCGACAAAGTCGAGCGCCCGCTCGTCGGGAACGAACACGTCGCGCAGTTCGAAGGTGTGGCTGCCCGTTCCGCGCATGCTCATGCTGTCCCACGATTCAGACAACGTGAGACCGTGCGTGCCCTGAAGCAGGAGAAATTCCCCCACTCTATCCTGTTCGGGCACGAACGCCGTCACAATGATATGCGTGAGCAGCGGACTGCCCGTCGCCCACGTTTTGTGGCCGTTGATCAGGAAGCCGCCGTCCACTTTACGGGCCGTCGTGGTCGGTCGGCCTCCCCGGCTGGGGCTCCCTGTCTCCGGCTCTGTCGCACAGGAATTGACCAGTGCGCCGATCGCGGCGCACTGCTCGCAGAAGGAGCGATACAACTCATCAGGCCAGGCGCGCGTTTCGCGCAGGCTCTGCGTGATGCCGAGGTGCCAGCCCATGACCAGGGCTGCGGCCGCGTCGCCTTCCGCGAGCCGCTCCTGGGCCAGGAGAAATGGATAGAGCGCCGCTCCCCTACCGCCGAATTCGCGCGGTGCGGTGAGCGCGCTGTAACCGGCCTGATGCAGGATACGGATCTGGCCGTCCACAAATGTCCCGCTGTTGTCGTACGCGGCGCTGTTTTCGGCAAGCCGGGCGGCAAGCCCGGCGACCCAGTCCACAAGCGCCTGTTCTTCCGCATTGCGGACAAATGGATCCATGGCGCTTCCCTCCTGGGTTTCACATGCCCGCATTTCGAAAATGCGATTCTGCTGTCAACTGAACCAGTGCAGGCCGCCAAGCAATGACAGCAAGGGAGACGGCAGCACGCCAAGCAGCAGGGTGCCCACGGCGCACAGAGCGACGACCGCATGTGTCACGGGAGTGGCCCGGACCTCCGTCTGGTCGTCGGGCGGCTGGCGCGTGAACATGGCGCGCACGATGGCGAAGTAGTAATAGAAAGCCACGGCGCTCGTCGCGAACAGAATCACGCCGAGCCAGAACTGGCCGTCATTGAACGCCGTCAGGAAAATGAGAAACTTGCCGACAAATCCGCCTGTCAGAGGCATGCCGGCGAGCGACAGAAGAAACAGCAGCATGGCGCCGGCCAGCCAGGGCGATCGCTTGTACAGACCGGTGAACGCCTCGATGTCCTCTGACGCACGGGCGTCCGCGACCACCTGGAAGACGGCGAACGCGCCGATGGTCATGAGCGCGTAGGCGACCAGATAGTAGACGCTCGACGTCAAGCCCTGGTACATACCGGCCGCGGACGGCACGACACCGGCCGCGGCAAACGGCACGATCAGGTAGCCCACCTGGCCGATGCTGGAGAATGCCAGCAGACGCTTGACATTGCGCTGTGCGAGACCGCCGACATTGCCAA
>JAJZZT010000450.1 GCA_021797415.1 Bacillota bacterium | reverse complement strand
GCGCTGCTACTTCAGCCAGGCGTCGTTCAGTGAAGAACGCGACCAGCTCTACAGGCGCTGGCAACGCGCTTTTCACATCAGCCAACTGTACAGCGAACTAAAAGAGGAGATCCACGATGTGGACAGTTTTCTGGAGCAGCTCGCGCGCGAACGGGAACTGGAATCACGGGAGCGGGAACTGCGGCAGGAATCGCGCAAAACCCAGGTGATCAGCTATGTTTCGTTCGTCCTGCTGCCCGTGACGATCGTCACGGGCATGATCCAGGCTTCGCCCATTCTCGCGACCTGGCTCGACTTCCCCCACAGTCCGCTGCGCTCGTCGCTCATTTTGCTCATCATGCTGGTGGCCGCCTCACTCCTTGTGAGTGTCGCGCTGCGCGCCGTCAGGCGCAACGGGTAGAGATTGATGAACCGGACTGTCCAGCCGCATGCCGACAAGCAGCAGCGCCGCGGCCGGACTGCTGTTTGGATCCGTCCCCAGCCCGCCTAACACGCCGAAATCCTGTCCGAACATCCATGTGAAGACAAGCCATGCGCAGGTCGCATAGAGCAGCATCGGATGCCGCGAGGCAATGACATTGCCGACAGCGAGCAGCAGCATCACGCCTACCAGAATTCCGTTCCACAACACAGGGTGGGCGGCAAACAGCCGTGCACATCCGTACAATAACGCCGACAGGACATGCGGTTGCGGCATGGCCGCCATGCTGGCCAAAGGCTGTGCAATGCCGCCCGCGTTCCAGAAGCCGTTTGCCGGCCACGCCTGAACCAGGGCGCCCCACAGCCACAGGCAGGCGAACAACCAGCGCAGCTCGCGGGCAACCCGGCCGTCGCGCCAGCTCTCCCTGCCCTGCAGGAGCAGCGCGGCGGCCGCCATGTAAAAGAGCGCCGCCCCGGGCGAACCCGCCAGCCATGTGACTCCCGTCCCGTACATGGCGCCCATCCCTTCGCCGACGACCCAGACGCCCAATCCCCACACCAGCGACACTTGCAGGGCGAAGCGCTGCAGCCGGATGGAGCGGGCGAACAGGAGCAGCAATCCGAGGGTGATCTGCGTCCACATGAGAAGCAGGTCAAATGTCACAGGGTATTCGCTGAAGAACACGACGAGCGGCTCCAGCAACCGCACGATCGGGGACGGAAGCGTGGAGAACATCGGCACGACGATGTTGGACAATAGCTCGCTGCTCATGTCCGGCTGGGCCTGCAGCAATCCGTCGAGCAGCCACAGCAGGCCGAGACCAGCCTGGACCGCGTCGTAGCGTGTCGGATGAATCATGAGCCTCCGCCAGGCGGGCGGCTCATGCGGGCGGCCGTCGAAGCCCGGACCGTCCGCCGCCATGACCCCCGTTCGGGAGACGGCGAGGCGGCGACGCCGGCGCTGCGCGAAGGACAGGATGAGGACAACGAGAACGTACGCGACGGCAAGTCCGCCCATGCGCGTATAGAACGCATGCAAGATGGCGGGATTCGGCGCGTTGGTCATGTCCACGTTGTATCTTCTCCTTCGCTATCTTGAAAATGTCTTCTGCCAGCCGCCGTCACTCCGCGCGGCGCAAACCAGACACAAAGGAGTAAAACGGCGAAAACGGGAAATTCGCCTCCGTTCAAGGCAAAGTGCACCGTGCTTCCGAACCCGCGCCATCCCGCCCAAAGCACAAAAACCGCGACAAGAGAGAGGACCGTGCCCACCGCCTGCCACTTGACGCGCCACATGAGCAGGGCCAGCAGCAGCATGGCGACTGTCGCCAGAGCGAACCAGACCACAGCGCCATGCGCGGCAGCCTGCGACATAACGGACGGCCAAACGAGCAACCCCAACGGAACAAGGCGCTGGTTCCACCGCGCAATCTCTGCGGCCATCTGTCCCCAGCGCGCAATGTGCAATACCTGCAAGGCCGCACCCAGCGCAAAGAACGCCGCCGTCGCACGCATGCCAAGACGCCGCACCATACCGGACCGCCAGGCGCCGTCCGGCAGGAGCAGCAGAACCGATCCCCATGCGTAAAGCAATCCCGTGCCTGGAGAGCCCGTCCAGTATCCCGCGCTTGACGCGAGAAATCCGAATCCCTCGCCGAAGATCCATTCCAGTATGCCGACGGCCAATGAGAGGGAAAGCCCGATCCTCCCGACCAGCCGTTCCCGGCCAAGCCACAGCAGAATCGCCAGCGACCACTGCAGGACGACGGATACAATATTGCTCGCAACCGGATCGATAAACCAGAGGTGCGCGGCGGAACCCACCACGCCACGCACGAACGCTCCTTCGGACAGCGGTGCAACGGCCGGGGAAAACGCCGCGGGAGTCACTGTCACCAGTGCGGGCCGGATCTGCAGCAGGCCGCTAACCGCATAGAGCGACGCCAACCCGGCCCACAGCAATCGGCGGGATCCGACGGGCGGGGGTTTTCTTGACTTCTTCTCCCTGTCCGCCGGCTTTTCCTCATCATCGCGGACCATGTCGAAGACGTACTTCATGACGTAACCGCCGATCACCTTGCCGACTACCAGAAAAGAAAGTCCGATCAATACCTCCCAGAGGGACAGATAATAGCTCGCAAGCAACGCGGTGTGCCTCATGTTGTCCAGACCTTTCGCCGCCGCGCCTGTTTATTCATACAGCACGGCATTGTCATACCGCACGTACGCGCGGATGGCGACTATGAAAAACGCGATGAACATGGCGCCGGCCATGATGGCAAAGCCGAGCTGCTGGTCGGCCAGTGGCGAAAGTCCGAACATCCGCGGGACATGCTCATAATAAGAATAGAACGGATGCTGCGCGAACAGCAGAAGGATGTCCAATGGCATCGCAAGGTTGCCGGCAAAAAACATGTACAGCACCTGCGGGCCGGGCTCCAGGCGCGGAATTTCCGCGAACGGGCTGAACACGGGCATCCAGAGGAACACGCCGCCGACAAAAAACATTGCGTGCTCAAAAAAGTGGAACGATTCATTGCGCAACGCGAGATCGTACAGAACGGGCAGATGAAAACTGAAGAAGATGACGTTGAACACCACAACGTTCACGATGGGATGGAAGATCCGGCGCGCCACAGCTCCCCGCCGCCCTTCCACAAGCGGCGAAATGAGCCACGACGGCATGCCGTAAAGGATCAACGGAACCAGCAACAGAATTTCCACGAGATGTTGGACCATGTGCACAGAAAACAGCAGGTGATCGGCCACGTAGTCAAACGGACTGCCAAACGCGAAATAAAACACCCACATCCCTGTCAGAAAACTGATGATGCGCGCCGCTTCCATCGGCTGATAGCGGCGAAAGAATCGCTTGCCGATCCGGGATACAACCAGCAGGTACAGGATCTGAATCACGACCGACTGCACCATGATGATAGGCTGCCAAAGCGTTGCAAAGCTCAGATGCGCGAGCGGCGCAGGCATGGCTCTCAACTCCCCCTTGTCGTATTGGGCGTAGTGCGCAGCGCAGGAGCGACCATCCGCAATGGCACGGGAACCTGGCCGGGTTGGCACTGCACCAGGGTATTGTCATTGGCCTGCGTGTCCACATGCAGGATGCCTCCTTTGAGCCGCGCATACGGGATGCTGCCGGGTGGAATCGAAGGCCCTCCGAACTGCGCGGGGTTCACGTGCATTCCCGCCAGCCGGCGCAACAGTGCGGCCGTATAGCCGACCGGGCTGGCCGGAAAAATGACGCCAAGCGATTCGACGTTCTGATAAGTGCCGAGAATCTGCTCGATCATGTGTGGTTTCACCTTTTGCACTGCACGAAGGAACTGCGGATCGTCCAATTCCGTGGTCCACTGCGAACGGCCGTGGACAGCAAACAGCCCGGCCGACTGCGCCGGAACCGGGTATTCCCGCAATGGCTGACCGACATAACGGACG
>JAJZZT010000521.1 GCA_021797415.1 Bacillota bacterium | reverse complement strand
AACGCCCCGCCAAAGCCGTGTTCCTTCAACTGCCGCAGTTGTTCGCGAATCTGTTCGCGCGTCATGGCGTCGTTCCAGACCCAGAGGGGCGCCGTGCGGTACTGTGCCGGCGGATCCAGGAACAGCGGATCATGCTGCCGATCGTTCATCCGTTTCACTCCTTCTATTCTGATCCTTCGCAGAGGGTCGCGTGTGGGATGTCAAGCAGTTCGGCCACCTTGCGAAAGAGCGACGCGTTGTGGCCGACGGAGAGCGCGCAGTGATGCGTCGGCGCCTGCGCGAACCAGGCGGACATGTATGCGTCCGGATCGCGGCAGAACCGGACCGGTGTCTGCGTGTTGCCGATCTGCATGATCTCGCCGCCCGTCGCGCGGCCTTCACTGATGATGAACTTCAGCCGGCCCTCGCCGGTCTGGGTCACGTTGAGGGTCGTGACAGGACCCGCCTTCACCTTCGCTTCCACCGAGATGCCGGAGCCCATCTTGCCGTGATACAGCCCCATCCCCCGCAAAAGCGGCTTGCCGTCGGCGATGGCGGCGTGAAACGGGCCGTCGTGTCCCAGCAGAATCGTTCCGTCCAGGTAGTCCACGACCACGATTTCCGAGAAGCTGCCGCCGGTTCCGGCCAGATCGCAGATTTTCATGGCGATCGCCGTTTTCAGATCGCCCTCGCCTGCGCAGGGAACACCGCGGGCCGTGAGCAGGGAGTGTCCGAGGATGAAGCCGCTCTGCAGGTTTTCGTAGTCGTTCCCCGGAGATCCGTGGTAGAAATACACCAGCGCATCCAGATCAAAATCGCGCACCAGCCGCTCCTGCGCCGCGGCCACCGTGCACGCCCACTTCAACTGCTCTGCGGTCGGTTCTCTGGCGATGGGGTCCGCCGCCGAGTCGCCGCTGATGGAAAACAGGCGGTTCATTTCCGCCGCTTTATCCTGAACGGCATCGGGCGTTACGGCTTTCAAACGCTGGTCGAGATCGCACATCTCCAGCACCTGGACGTGAAGTCCAGTCTGCGCCTGGACCATCGTGAAGTCGCTGTACATGTCCAGCATGCCGCTGTACGTGTTGCCAAGGAAACCGAAGCGGCTGCGCCGCAGTCCTGCGGCCACCCGCGCGGCGGAGATCCACTCCTCGATCTCCTTCCAGGCGCGCTCTGCTTCCGGCCGGTCTGCCGTCGCCTCCGTCCCCAGCAGACCGTTGACGACCCGGAAGGCGACGCCCGCGCGCTGGAAGGCATTCGCAATTTCCGGTACAGGGCATGCTCCGCAGTGCGCCAGCCACTCGCCTGTCGCCGCATGCGCGTAATCGATGCGCGCGGCCGGCTGAAGATTCAGGATCACAGCCGGTTTGGGGCATATCTGGTGGACGGGAAGCACCGCAGAACTGGTCGAATAGGTCGCGGAGTGGCAGAAGACCAAGTCCACATGGCGTTCGTTGAACCACAGTCCGGCCGCCCGCGCGCTGGTTTCCGAATCGACCAGCCCGAAGTTGTACACCTCCGCCATGCCGGACATCCGGTCTGCAATAAATGCGCCATAGTCCATGATTCTGCCGCGCAATTCGGGGAACTGCGCCCAGTAGGCCGCAAGGCCGATCGTGTAGAGACCGATCCGGGGCGCGCTGTGCAGTTTGATCGGAGAGCGTGTATCTGTCAAAATCCCACATCCCGAATGGATCGTTTGTTGGTGTATCTGTTGGTATAATTATAGCGGTATATCATTTGATTTGCCTGTGATATTATTGTTTTATCTGCAACATCGCCTTGATTCGAAAACGGTCATGCGACGGTGCGATCTCGTGTTTTCGGGAGGTACAGGACATGCTCGTCGCAGAACGGCATGACAAGATCATCCAGTTGATCCACGAACGCGGAAGTGTGCGCGTTGCCGAATTGAGCGAACTGTTCAAGGTCACGGAAGAGACGATTCGCCGCGATCTCGACGCCCTGGAGGGGAAGGGGGAGCTGCGCCGCAGCCACGGCGGAGCGGTGAAGGCGGTTGAACATCTGGAAAAGCCGTACACAGAGCGGGAAATTGAGCGCATGGAAGAGAAGCGCAGCATTGCGCAGGCCGCTTTGTCGCTCATCGCCCCGGGGGACCAGATCGCCATCGACGCCAGCTCCACCACATTGTGCCTGGCCGACGCCCTGCCCAACATGCCGCTCAAGGTCGTGACCAACTCGGTCCGGGTGGCGACGGGACTGGCGGCGAAAGACAAGATCAGCGTCATTTTGAGCGGTGGATCCCTGACGGCGCGCTCGATGTCGCTGGTCGGTCCCACGGCCGAACAGTCGTTGGAAAAATACCACGTCGCACGCGCCTTTTTGTCCTGCAAAGGGGTTCACGCCCAGCGCGGGATCAGCGAATCGAATGAATTGCAGGCGCTCGTCAAACAGAAGATGATTCACATCGCGGACGAGGTCATTGTGCTGGCCGACTCCAGCAAGTTCGGGGTGCAGGACTTCACGACGATTTGCGGCGTTCATGATCTGTCCGCCGTCATCACGGACAGCGCGGTTTCCGATGAATACGCCGGCATGCTGGAAACGCAGGGGGTCCGCGTCATCAGGGCGGTGTCTCCATAGAGGTTGTTCAAAAAGGGGGCAGAACTCTCCGGCGCATGGCGGAATCATAGTTGCGATCGGCGATGCAATAAAGTAAAAAACGCAATATCATCGTCTGCATGAGCGATCAATTGCGCCCTTTTGGATTGGGTTGCTATGGGAATTCGATTGTCCATACTCCCCATATTGACCGACTGGCTGCACAAGGTGTGCGGTTCGATGTCGCCGTGAGCAACAACCCGGTGTGTATGCCGGCCCGCTCCTGCCTGCTTTCCGGACAACACAGCCGGACGTGTATCGGGGGACTGGGCAACGATGCCGTTGTCGACGAAAACGGACGCCCGACGATGCCGGAATATCCGTCGCCCCGCCGGGTATCCATGTTTGCCCCGACATTGCCGGAGCAATTGAAAAAGACGGGCTATCGGACGGCCGCGATCGGAAAGTGGCATTGCCGGGGCTGAAATTCCAGACACCGCACAGGGACAAAGCCTACGACCCATTTTGACAGGGGAGCGGCAGTCGCTCAACTTGAACTCCGCGATCATTGAAACGGTGGGGGGCTACATCGGCATCCGCACGCCCACTCATTTATACGGGATGCAGTTGCAAAATGATTTGCGCCGCTTGGAGATTGAGCGGATGTGTCCTTGTTCCATTGCGCCAATGATCACTTCCAATTCGCCGCGATGCAAACGACCCGAAAGTTTCTCCACCAGCGCCTGGTCCTGAACTTGAAAAGAGTGGACTCGGCCCTGTTGCAAAGCACTTTTGAGTTGTTCCGCTCCGCCTGCACCCGTGTCAAGTAGAATTTCGTCAAGCACGGCTTTCGGCACCATGACGTCATCAAAAAGCTGTCCTAATACGTGAAATAGGTCGACGGAGGATAGTGCAATGATGGGACTCGCGTTACATACGATTCTCGTCATTTCCTGGCTCCGAATCTTCCAAGAGTCTTTTGACGAACGCTGCGTCGTCTTTCAGGTCTTCGTCCCCATAGTTGGCCCATGAAATGTTTCGTTGGCGCAAAACATCGATGAATTGGTTGAGGGACTGTCCGGCAATTTCTGCAGCCCGTGCCAGTGAAACAACATGGCCTGTGTAGAGGCCGATAGCAATCGAAATAATGACCCGCTCATCAGCCGTTTGTCCGATGCCAAGCAGATCGAGTACGGGAATGAGATCTGAAGGCAATTCCACCTGGAATTTGGATGGAATGAACTTCCCTCCGCCTGGCGCTTCGCGCCTAGGCGGGGGTTTCCAACGTCGCCATCGGAGTTTCCTGGCTCATCGACTTGTGCGCAACACAGAGATCA
>JAJZZT010000546.1 GCA_021797415.1 Bacillota bacterium | reverse complement strand
CGTGTGCGAGTAGTAAACGACGGGCTCCAGCGTCCGGTCATCCCTGTACAGACCGAGGTGAGCGATCTCCGCGTCGGGCAGGATGCGCAGCATGCCTTGCACCATACCGAGTCCAGCGCGTAAAATAGGCGCCAGAACAACCCTGTCCGAGGCGAACATCCCTTTGGCCGGGGCTACGGGCGTCTCGATCGCGCGCTCCTCTAATCTCGTGTCGTCCGTGCATTCGACGGCCAGTAAAATGCTCACTTCATCCATCACTCGGCGAAATGTCGGGACATCCGTGGCGCGGTCCCTCAATCGGCTGATTCTGTCCGTCACAAGAGGATGGTGTGAGCGTCGGATGGGGCTCAACAAGAATCGCTCCTTATTTTTCCTGGCTGTTTCCGGTTCCGGGATCGCTCCATTATACCAAACGCGTTTCCTGGACGTATAGATCGGCCGTTCCATGTTAAAATTGACTAGTTGAGCCTGTTCAAAAAGTGGGCATGTAAGACCCACGCAGTGCAAGGAAGCAGACAGAAATGCGGACCGAGCGTACTTTTTTGGTACGTAAGGGAGCATTTCTGGCGATGACTCCGCCAGTGCCGGGGAGTTCTGCCCACTTTTTGAACAACCTCTAGTTGTAATGCGCAGACAGATAATCCTATGCTCCCTATAAGAGCCTGTTCAAAAGAGAGAGTTCTGCCCCCTTTTGAACAACCTATATAATAGATGACGAACTCATCCGTACACTTGTCTCTGCCGAGGAGGAAACAGGATGCCGAAGCTTGAGCGAGTCCTGATATTGTCAGCCTCTTATGGCGAAGGACACCAGCAGGCCGCATTGGCAATCCGGGACGCATTGCTGGAGATCTACCCCACCTTGGATGTGCGCATCATGGACTACCTGCGCACGGTGCATCCGGTGCTCAATTCCGTTGCACGCTACTGCTATCTGAAAAGCGTCCGCTTCGCGCCGGCGCTGTACGGCCTGTTTTACAAGGGAACCAGCCGCATCGCGCCGTCCTCTTTGCTGCAGCGCCGCCTGAATCACCTCGGTTTTGAAGATTTGCTGGAATTTCTTTCTGAATACAGGCCCGACATCGTCGTCTCGACTTTCCCCACCCCCGCCGGCGTGATGTCCCTCCTCAAGGAGCGGCAGTTGACGGCGATCCGGTCGGCGACCATCATCACCGACCACGCCATCCACAGCCAGTGGATCCACGCGGGGACCGATCATTATTTCGTCGGATCCGACCATGTCAAAACAGGATTGATCCGCCGCGGCGTGCCGGAAAACCGCATTTCCATCACCGGCATTCCCATCCGGCCCGCCTTTCTCGCCCCGCGCAACCGCGCCGAGATCCGGACCAAGATCGGCCTCAGGGACGATCTCCCGACGCTGCTCGTGATGGGCGGCGCATACGGCGTGTTGAGCGACATCGAACAGATTTGCGGGGAATTGTTCCAATCCCGGATACACACGCAGATGATCGTCGTATGCGGCCGCAACGACAAATTGCGCGAAGCGATTGAGGAGCTGGCGAAATCAGCGCGCCATCCCGTATGGGTGTTCGGATTCACAAGGGAGGTCGACGAACTGATGGCTGTATCCGACCTTGTCATCACAAAGGCGGGCGGTCTGACGATCAGCGAGGCTCTCGCCATGGAGTTGCCGATGGTCCTGTACCGCCCGATCCCCGGCCAGGAGGTCCAGAACGCCGCGTTCCTGGTCAAATCCAGGGTGGCCGTGCTCGCGCGCACGCGCAAGCAGGTTGTGGAACACACCGAGCGCCTGCTGCAGGATGGCGCCGCTCGCCTGCACAAGATGCGGATGAACGCGAACACCATCCGCAGGTCAACGGCCGCGAGCGATATCGCCGCACGGCTGGCCGAGGTCGAATTGTGTCCGCCCGCGGAAGGATTGCTGACCATGAGCGAAATGCGGCTTTTCGCCGAACAGTCATGAAATGGCTCCCGCGCCGCCTGATGCGCCCGCACATCCTGGGTTCCCTGCTCACTCTGCTGCTCGTGGAATGCGTGCGCAACGCCCTGCTTCTGTCGCTTTTGCCGAGCCTTGGCGTCGATGCGCTGGGTCTCAGCCCCGCCGTCATCGGTCTGGCCATCAGCGCGCATTATCTGAGCGACAATCTGCTGCGCACACCGATGGGTTTTCTGAACGACCGGTTCGGCCAGCGTGTGATTCTGACATGCGGCATCCTGACCTCCGCGGCGGCTCTGGTTTTTTTGTCCAACGCCGACTCCGCGCGCGAAATCGTGACGGGGGCGGCGCTTTTTGGCGTGGGCACATCGCCGCTCTGGCCCTGCGTGGTGAGCACGGTGACGGCGGGCGTCAAGGACGCGGAAAAAGCGAGCGCCATGGGCTATCTCTACATCGCCTGGCTGATCGGCGGAGGCGCGGGGCCTGTCCTGATCAATTTTGTCTACGTGCTCTCCTACCGCATGGCCTTCGGCTGGATCGTCGACACGCTGCTCACGGCCGGGTTTATCACCGTTCTCGTATCGCGCAGGACTGCGTCCGAACCCCGCGACCGGGGCGATTGGACGATCGACAAAACGCATAGATATTTGCGCGAAATCATCGTACACTTAAAGGGTGTAAGCTCCTTGTTCCCGGGCATGTTCGTCCAGACGCTCGCGATCGGCACGCTCATTCCGGTGCTCACACCGTACGCAAGGCTCATCCTGAACGTGAGCCCGCAGTGGCAGAGCGCGGCGATGGTGATCGTCGGCGGCACGACCGTCGCCCTCCTGCCCTTGTCCGGGAGGCTGGTGGACCGTTTGGGCGCTCGTCCCTTCCTGTCCGGCGGGTTCCTGCTGGCCGGCATCGCGCTCATCCTGTTTGCGATGCAAACCCGGTACGGCGCCGCGCTTGCCTTCATGATGATTCTGGGCGCAGCCTACGCGATGATTCTTCCTTCGTGGAACTCGCTGCTCGACCGCTCAGTCGACGCCGCCAAACGCGGCGCGATGTGGGGCATGTTCATGACGGTGGAAGGGCTCGGGACGGCCGTCGGACCGTTGATCGGCGGCCGCCTGTGGCAGGTTGCCGGACCGCGCGCGCCCTTTCTGTTCAGTGCATGTGTGGTTTCCGTGATGGGCATCATCTACGCTTTCCTGCGCATGCCCGGCTTGCGCCGCGACCTCCGGACAAATACCGAGTGGACTTGATCTGCCCCCTTTTTGAACAACCTCTCAATCCAGTTCAAAATGAGGGCAGGTAAGACCCGCGCAGTGCAATGGGACATGGGATCACCCAAATTTCGGCAGGCTCACTGCGGTGCCTATCGTGTTTGATTGAAGCCTCAAACACGATAGGCGGAATCATGGCGCCTGCTGGCGGACTTGGTCCCATGTCCCCTGGGAAGCAGCCAGGAATGCGGACCGAGCGTACGTTTTTGGGTACGTGAGGGAGCATTTCTGGCGATGACGCGGCAATGCGCCGGGGAGTTCTGCCCCCTTTTTGAACAACCTTTATAAGGATCGAGGCAAGAGGTGAACCCGTGTCGTCTATACCCATACTGTGGCCTGCAGAACTGATCATCGGCATCTTTCTACTTTACGGTCCCTTTGCCGACCTGCTGTTCCACGTCTGGCACCTGAACACGATCTATCGCGGCGACGATCTGAAAAAGGATATCGCGCTCACGTTCGACGATGGACCGAACCCGGATTACACGCCCCAATTGCTCGACCTGCTGGACGAGCACGGCGCGCGGGCGCTGTTTTTTGTCGTCGGACGCCAGGCGGAGCGCCACCCCGAACTGGTTCGGGCCATTCACGCCCGAGGGCACGTGCTGGGCATTCACACATACAGCCATCGCAACGCATGGCTGGCGACGCCGTGGAAAATGGCGCGCGAGATCCGCAAGACCAAGCGCAT
>JAJZZT010000302.1 GCA_021797415.1 Bacillota bacterium | reverse complement strand
TGATGGCAGACATTTTCTTCGGCCAGGGAACATGTGATGATCCAAAGTTTGTCAGGCGCCTGCTCTGCGGACTTTATCACATGCCCCCAGTCGGGAGAGGAGGCGCAGTCGATGGAAAGAGGGCGCCCGTCCCGGCGGGGCCTTGGCGCGGTCATGGCTGCGCTGTTGTTTGTCGCCGTCATCGTGATGACCTCGTTGCCCGCATTCTGGCGACAGGTGTATCCAATTCATTATTTTCCTGAGATTGAACGGGGTGCGCGCCTGGCGCATATCGATCCGTTGCTCGTCGCGTCCATCGCGCGCGTCGAGAGCCATTTCCGCGAAGATGACATCTCGCACGCGGGGGCGGTCGGGCTGATGCAACTGATGCCCGCGACGGCCCTGTGGTGCGCCAGGCAGATGGGCATTCCGCCGAGCCGCGTGCGCGATCTCTCGCAACCGGCGATCAATGCGCAACTCGGTGCTTGGTACATGGCTTACCTATTGCGCCAGTTCAAGGGGCGGTTGCCTGAGGCGGTGGCGGCGTATAATGCAGGGCCACACCGAGTGTCCGCCTGGCTGCAGGCGGGTTTCTGGTCGGGAGACCAGGCCACCGCGGAGGACATCCCGATTCCCGAGACGCGCCATTTCGTGCTGCGCGTGATGTACACGTACCGTGTTTTTCATCGTTTCTATTGAACCGCAAGGATCAACATTCGCTCCCCGTTTGACGGCAAACCGGCGACAAATGCTTGACGGAATCCATGCTCACCTATTCCCGGTTCTGTATGTCCCTCCTTGGTTCCCGTCCTGTCCGTCGGCCTAAGCAATATGAGTGACGGCAAATAGAACGTGTTCAAAAAAGGGGCAGGGTTGACGTGCGCAGTGCAATGGGACATGGGATCAACCAAAAGTACAGTGGACTTTATCCCAGTCCCCTTGGAAGCAGCCAGACATGTGGATCGAGCGTACGTTTTTGGTGCGTAAGGGAGCATTTCTGGCGATGACTCCGCCATGCGCCGGGGAGTTCTGGCCCCTTTTTGAATAACCTCCAGTATGGAAATAATAATTATAAAAACCATAATGTAATAGTTTACTCGCCGACGATCGACGACTACCGTGGAAGCAGGAGTCGTCGATCAGATGATGCAACCCGGTTTGCGCGAGGGGACTCTATCCCATGTTCCCTTGGCGGTGAGCTCGAAGGCGAGGAGGATTTCATATGAGCTTGCGAGCGTTTCCCCGCAAACAAAAGAATGAGCACAATCTTGAAGAGTGGAAAAATATTGGTTTTCATTTTCGTTCGCCGGAGCAGTTTGTGGGAATCATGCGACTGGCCTGGGCTGAGGCGATGCCGGTTGTGACCGGGCGAAATGGGCGTGTCCGGCTGTGGACGCCAGGCGCCGGGATTGAGGTGTGGATGACAGGCGACTGGCGGGGCCGTTTTCGTTCGGCCTGCCCGCACGTGTTCGGGCCATCCGACGGCGGATTTGTGGTGGGTGATACCGAGGCCGCCGCGCCTCGCAGACGGGGATGGGTGGCGCTGCGCGCAGTCCCAGAACCGGTGGCTTTGGAGGAGCGGGAAAGACCGTGGGATGCGGCGCCGCTTGCGCTTCGCGCCGTCTATGTTGCCGGCGCCCTGCGCCAACCCGTCTATTCCGGCGATGCCGTCTCTGTGTCTGGGTTTGCTTGCTCCCTGGATTTTACCGGGGATATTGCATATGACAGGGATGCCGCGGAGTATTCAGATGTGCCGGCAACCGACGTGAGCGAGCCGACCGGAAGGCGGAATCATGCTGTAGCGGGCGGTGGGCGGTATATTGCGCGGCCGGAGTTGGCGGAAGTGGCTCGAGGAGAAGTGATGATGGTGCGGGGAATTGTGCGCAGCGTGCAGTGGCGCACAAATCCTGTGTTCAAGGCCGGATTCTACCTGCTTGTGATCGACATGAACGGCGTCCTGTTAAATGTGGCGGCCGACATTGATCATGTGACAGGTCATCCGGCAGAAGGTGAGCGAGTCAGGGGCCGCGTGATCCTGCACGCGACTGTCGCCGCCGATACGACCCGCCTGGCAGAGGAGGAGGGGGCTCGCGCGTGCTATGCGCGGGGCGCCGCTTTGATGGCGGGTGGTCAGGTCGACGCAGGCATTGATCAGTGGTCTCATGCCGTAAAACGGCTTGCGGCGCTGATTGGGGAGCGGTCGGACTTGGTTCCGGTTCTCGTTGACCTGCTGTACCAGCGTGGGCAGGCGCTGGCGCAATCGGCGCAATACACGGCCGCTCAGTCTGATTTTACGCAGACACTTCATCTGATCGGGCGACTGGATGCTGAAAAACTGGACATGGGTCTGGCGCGCGCAATGGCGCTGTCTGCGAGCGGGCGCTGCAAGATTGAACTCAACCAACTTCGTGGTGCGCTCGATGATCTGAACGAGGCGGCTGTTCTGTGGTCTGGTGCGGTGGAGCGGGGAATGGACGGCGCGACAGGGGAACTGGCCGCCTGCCTGCACAGCTGTGGTCTTGTCAAACAGCGGACAGGCGATGCGCAGGCCGCATTGGCGGACTATGATCGGTCGATCGCGCTGTGCGGGGAGGTCGGCGCCGGACGGCCGGGGGTTTTGTTCGAACTTCTGGCGCATACTATGCACAATCGCGCGTTTGTGCTCGGTCTGCTCGGTCGATGGAACGAGTCCGTTGCCGGTTACAAAGCGTCCATCCGGTTGCGGCGCGCATTGCTGGACCAGGGCGCGAAGGTGGATGTGGGGGGATTGGCCAAGTCTTACTTCAATCTCGCGGCTCGGCAGGCGACGGAAGAGTTGTGGGATGACGCTCTGCGCAATTTTGCCATTGCCATTCGGTTGCGCGCAGATCGTCTGCCTCGCTGTGCGGAACATGAGGAAGCCATTGTGTGGGCATTGCGCCGGCGCGCTGAAATATACATGCGCACAGAGGACTGGCTGCAAGCGGAACGCGAATACGATAAGGCCGTCCGGATGCAGGCGCACTTGTGTGCTGATGAGGGGGCGGAGAGGCGAACGGATCGAACGGAAGGGCAAGCGGATCGAACGGAAGGGCAAGCGGATCGAACGGAAGGGCAAGCGGATCGAACGGAAGGGCAAGCGGATCGAATGGAAGGGCAAACGGATCGAACGGAAGGGCAAACGGATGATCGCAGGGCGCGGTTGGCTCAACTGCATCTGAGACGGGCGCTTGCGCGGCTGCATGGAGGGAAGTTGGCGGAAGCTGCGGCAGATTGCGACGAGGCGCTGCGGCAGTCGGGAGAGAATCCTCACGCTGTACCCGGTGCGGACGGAGCGCTGGACAGTGTCCCGGCTTGCGCACAAATGCAGGACAGCGCGGCGCTTTCGCGCGACGTGTGTCAGGCATACTACATCCGGGGATTGATCCGCCAGCGCATGGGACTGAAGACCGCCGCGATGAGCGATTGGCATCTGTCCGTCCACATGCTTGATCAATTGGCCCGCTCCGGCCTGCCACTGCCGAAAAATGCCGCGAACATGCGGGACATCCTCGCTCTGGCCGCTGCGGATGACTTAAGCGGGACCGGATGACTTCCGGATGACTCCTGCTTTCTATTCGCTTGACCGGTGAAATTGGGCTTCACTGCGAAGTTTCCGTTTGTAACAGATTCGCTCGCCCGACCCGTTTACATGTCACTGGATTAGTTCTGTCACTGGATTCGTCACTGGATTCGTTCTTGACACGCCCATCCGGGCTTGCTATAGTATCGGAAGTCATCATTCCTGTGTCGGGGTGGCGGAATTGGCAGACGCGCACGTTTGAGGGGCGTGTCCTCGTAAGAGGGTGCGGGTTCAAGTCCCGCTCTCGACACCAAAGTCTAGGAATACCGCAGTATATCAAGGTTTTTGGGCTCTTCGCCCAAAA
>JAJZZT010000562.1 GCA_021797415.1 Bacillota bacterium | reverse complement strand
CCGATCTAATTCTATAGTATCCCATATTGCCCACGCTGGCGCGTTCGCGACGGAAATCGTGGACCCCGCGACGATCCCCCTGAAAGAGGTTGTTCAAAAAGGGGGCAGAACTCTCCGGCGCTGGCGGAGTCATCGCCAGAAATGCTCCCTCACGTACCCAAAAACGTACGCTCGGTCCGCATTTCTGGCTCACTTCCTTGCACTGCGCGAATCTTACCTGCCCCCTTTTTGAACACGTTCTGAAATGGACAGGCGGTCTACCCTAATATTCTCCTTTGATGACAAAAAACGATCCCCGGATTGTTCCCGCCAGTTTTGACTGCTGTTTGGCAAATTTAAACTTACTGCTCAGTTCCTTGGGTATCTCCATCCCCTCAGAAAGCTTAAAACCGACAGCCCGCTTCTTTGGGTCATCGACCGTGTACAGGACGTTGACTCCCAGACCATCCTCATAAAAGACGTAGGCAAATTTGATATTTTCCACTTGAAAACGCGACGTTTCCAAAGGTTTGGCCGCAAACTCAATGTCACGTTCTTCTCTCAAAATTCGCGTCACATAATCAAGGGTATCCTGGCTTGCGCCGGCGGGTACAACGCTGAATTCATGCTTGTATTTGTTCATGAAATAGCGGGCTTCATGAGCGCGCAGACCGGCAAGCGCTTCTGCCACAGGCGAAGACTCCAGACCGACCGTGGACACACTCTTGAAATCGACGACAGAGGACATGGCTGCGCCTCCCTTGATCAGGCTCCCTCAGGCTCTCTTGACACCTTGAATGATAGCACACTGTAAACTGAAGCCCACTGGTTGCCCGTCGTTCCCCATGCGAATGTGGAAAGCATCTCTGGTTTCATCGTCCGCGTTCTGGAGCATCTGCACAATCTCGAGCAACCGATCCTCGGCAGGACCGGATTGTTGAATCCACCAAGCAAAGTCCAGAGGCAGATGCCACCTGCGCACCGCTTGCGCATCGACAGCGGCGCGCCCCAATCTCTCCAGCCACTCCTGGATCGTCCACTCACGTACGTGCGACCCGTCGCGCAACCGGTCGAGCCGATTGATGAAGCGGTCCAGTTTTGTGTTTTCAGGCGCGATGTGATCCGCGAGAACGACCCGACCTCCAGGCTTCAGCACGCGCGCGACTTCCATGACCGCCGCATCCGGGTCAACGAAGTGGTGCGCCGCGAAACGGCAGGTGACCAAATCAAAATAGTCTGACGGGAAAGGCATCTGCATGGCATCGGAAAGGACAAACTGGACGTTGGCCAGTCCGCGCTCCTCTGCCAGCGATGTTGCGGATTCCACCATTCGTGCGGTCAGATCGACCCCCATTACGGTTCGCGCCCCATTTGACAGCGCCATTGCGGTGTGCCCCGTACCCGTACCAACATCCAGAACCCGTTCTCTCCCCGCAAGCGCCGCAAGTTCCACGATCCACTGGAGGTCTTCTCCCTGCGCATGAACGCGCGATGTCTCATACTTTTCCGCATGCCGTGCAAACTGCGCCTGAACGGCTTCGTTGGAACGCTGCGTGTCGGTCATCCATATCGCTCCTGTCATGTTTGTATCCATGCGTGCATCATACCCGCGCGGTGATCATTCGTCCAATATATAGATTGTATGCAGTTCATAGGTAAAAAATATGGATCTGCGCTGCGGACATTCTGCTCTCGCGCGACCGCCGCCAACAAGAGCCGCGCAATTATTTCCCTAAATACAAGAAAAAGGTAAACTAAGCGAATAAGACTTTAGTTCACGGAGGCGTTTCCATGGCGCGGATCATTAATGTTCACGAAGCCAAAACGCATCTCTCAGAAATTCTCGATGAGGTACACGCGGGAGAAGAAATCATTTTGGCGAAAGACGGCCGACCTTACGCGAAACTGGTGCCTGTGGAGCAGCCCGACAAGCGTCCTGTGGGCTTCGTTCCCGGAAAGATTCCCGAATCGTTTTTTGATCCTCTTCCCCGGGAGGAATTGGATCAGTGGCAATGACTGTGTTGTTGGACACTCACGCCCTCTTGTGGACATTGGTCGAACCGGGAAAACTGTCGCCGATTGCACTGGAGGTTATTGAAACCCCTGAAAACACCGTGGTTGTGTCAAGTGCATCCGCCTGGGAAATCGCGATCAAATATGAATTGGGCCGTCTTCCAGAAGCACGGTCGGTGATCGACGGTTACCATCGACACCTGCGTGTTCTGCGGGCGGTCGAACTGCCCATGAACTCCTAACATGCCATTAGGGCCGGTTCATTTGACGCGGAACACAGGGACCCGTTCGACCGGATGCCTTGGTCACCCCAGGTACACGGCCTCATTATGCCACCGAAGATACTCCCGCGCGGGGCGTTCACCGTACGCCTTCGGAAGAATTGCCAACGGCTTGCCATGTATGGCATAGTACTCCCGTCCATTCCCAAAATCCTCCTTGATGCGTCGGCTGATCTCCACGCGAAAGTCCTCGTTGATCGTGACGTATCCTCGATCGAAAAGCGTGTGGAAATCCTGTCGCAAGAACACCCCATTTGCTACAGAATGCGGTCCTTCTAAAGCGTAGGGTTTGATATGCGACGCGTCCAGTACGGGGAGCGTTTTTTCGCCTGTGATGGCACATCGCCTCTGGTACGCTTCCATCACGACCACACGAAAAGCGCCTTGGCCCAGACGGGGAGTAATCAATCGCTGCGTCCCAAAACGTTCGTCCCCGGAACCCTCCAACACCATCTCTGTCGGCGTCGCTACATCGCCCTGTGAAGCGTGAAGTCGTTGCTCCACGTCACGGAGCAACTGCCACCCCTCCGAGGTCTCAGTGTCGTAGGTTTTGCCCTGCACGATGTTTTTCTTCCACGATTCAGGTGCGGGGATCCATTGATCTTGCGGAAAGAAGAATGGTTCGGCAATGACAATACAGCCAATACTCGGGTCCGGTTCTGCTCCCGGATCCGTTCGGCGATACCTATAAAGCCTGCGTTTCAGTTCAGAGACATCATTGGCTCCATTCCCTCTACCGAACGCTTCCCACGCCAATGATACCGGGAGGAACGACTGCCTCACGAAAAAACCGCCGCCAACAATCCTATCGATCGGACTATGCAGTTTGAAAAGGAATAACTCGTTTGAACGCAAAGCCCTGAAGGCCTGTTTGCCTCCAGGTTGCCAAAAATTGACCTCTTCAGGGCGGAGATCCGCCAGCATGCGAAACCAGTCAGGGTCCGTGACTCCGACGTAGATCCTCAATTTGCTCCCCCCTCCACACGAACTACTTGCCGCGTGCCCTGGCCTGTTCTGTCGCGGCAAGCCGGACGGAAAAGCCCTGCTCTTGGGAGGCCGCCTGGTGCGGCGCCAGGCGCGAATCCGGCTACGACTTGACGGCCTCGACCAGCATCATGACAGGCACGCGCGGGTAGCCGAGGGTCGCCGGGAAATAGAACAGTCCGTCCTCGCGCTGCTCCATACCCGGAAAATGCGCGTACATGCTGTGCTCGAATTCCAATAACTGCACCAGCCGCAGCCGATTCTCCGCCATGCCGTTCAACAGGTCGCTCATCCGGACCATGAACTGGTAATTCGGGCTCGCTTCGTACTCTTCATCCCCGATGTAATCGAGACCGAAGCGTTCCTCCGGCTCTATGCGAAAATAATCGGAGACGACGGACAAACCTCTGCCGGCGACATCCTGCAACATGAAGAGAAACGGGTGCAGGTCGTACAAGAAGAGACTCCCGCCCGGCCTGAGCAATGCCGACACGTTTTTCATGAGCAGCTTCAGGTCGGGAAGCCAGACCAGCGCTCCCTTGCTGATGTAGACCAAGTCAAACTGACCGTGAAAGGATGGGGGAATGTCCAGGACATTGGCGTGCACGAAGCTCGCCGCGATGTTCGCGGCAACTGCGAGCGCCCTCGC